>JBEVMI010000137.1:0-5105 GCA_040508685.1 Spongiibacteraceae bacterium | reverse complement strand
CGCCGTCGGCCCTGCTCGAAATTTTTCTGTTGACCGCACAGAACGAACAGATCAGCGGCATTCGCGCCGCAACGATCCGTTTGATTCACGACTACCTGCACCTGATCGACGACGACTTCCGCAATGATCCGCGCAATACCCGCCTGTTCATGGAGCTGTTGCGCTCGCCGGGTCAATTGACACCACAGCTGCGCCGCATGCGCCGCTACGGTGTGCTCGGTAAATACCTGCCGGAATTCGGTCGCGTCGTCGGTCGCATGCAGCACGACCTGTTTCATATTTATACGGTCGACGCGCACACGCTTGAAGTCGTCAAGAATATGCGGCGTTTTCTGTATGCCGACGCGATGCAGAAATTCCCCGTCGCGGCGCGCGTGGTCAAACGCCTGCCGAAAATCGAATTGCTCTATATCGCCGGCCTCTACCACGACATCGGCAAGGGCCGCGGCGGCGATCACTCAACGCTCGGCGCCAAAGACGCGATGGCGTTCTGCGAGCGTCACGGCCTCAGCAAACACGACAGCAATCTGGTGGCATGGCTGGTCGAAAAACATCTGCTGATGTCGTCGGTGGCGCAGCGCCAGGATATTTCCGATCCGGATGTGGTACGCAAATTCGCCCTCGAGCTCGGCGATCAGGTGCACCTCGATTATCTGTACGCATTGACCGTCGCCGACATCAATGCGACCAACCCGACGCTGTGGAATTCGTGGCGCGATTCGTTGCTGCGCCAGCTCTATGCCGAAACCAAGCGCGCGTTGCGCCGCGGCCTCGAAAATCCGGTCGACAAACAGGGCTGGATCGAAGAGCTGCAACAGAACGCCATCCGCCAGCTCGAAAACCACGGCCTGCTCGAAGAAGAAATTCGCGAGATGTGGGCCAATACCGGCGAAGATTATTTCCTGCGCGAGAAAGTCGAAGATATCGTCTGGCACACGCTGGCGATTTCGCAACACCGCGCCACCGATCAGCCGCTGGTACTGATTCGCGAAAGCAGCGAAATATTGTTTGAAGCTGCCACCCAGATTTTCATTCGCGCAGGTTTTCGCGCGCATTTGTTCGCGATGCTGGCGTCGGCGCTGGAACAGCTCGACCTCAGTATTCAGGATGCGCGGCTGTACAATTCCAGCACCGGGTTCATTCTCTATACCTTCTTTGTGCTCGACGCCAGTGGTCGTCCCATTCGCGACGATTCCGCACGTCTCGATCACATCAAACGTTTCCTGCAGGAACAATTGATCAAAGCCGATACCTATCCCGAAATCATGCGCAAACGCACGCCGCGGCAGATGCGCCTGTTCTCGACACCGACCACCACCAGCATGTTCACCGACACCATGAAAAACCAGACCGTGCTGGAAGTAATCACACCGGACCGGCCCGGTCTGCTGGCGCGTATCGGCCGCATTTTTTATGAATTTGGCGTGCAGTTGCAGAACGCGAAAATCACCACGCTCGGCGAGCGGGTGGAGGACGTGTTCTTTATCACCGACAGCCAGCAACGGCCGGTCGACGATGGTCAGCTATGCGATGCGATCCAGCGCGCGATCAAAAAAGAACTCGATGAAAAAGCCGCCGCGTAAGCGCGCGGCACTATTAATCAGCAGTATCAAGCAGCCTTTTGAAGCAGCCCTACCAGCAAGCAGACCGGTGCGATGAATCCCGATTTAAACCAGCTTCAACCCTATCCGTTCGAAAAGCTCGCAGCACTGAAAGCAGGCGTAACGCCACCGGCGCAACCGCATATCGCGCTATCGATCGGCGAACCCAAACACCCCGCACCGGCACTGGTAAAACAGGTGTTGGTCGAACAGCTCGGGCATCTGTCGACGTATCCCGGCAGCAATGGCCTGCCGGAGTTGCGCACAGCAATCGCCGCCTGGGCGTCGCGCCGTTTCGAGCTCGGCGCAACATTGGACCCGAACCGGCATGTGCTGCCGGTCAGCGGCACGCGCGAAGCGCTGTTCGCTTTTGCGCAGGCCGTGGTCGATCGCTCGCAGCCAGATCCGCTGGTGTTGTGCCCGAATCCGTTCTATCAGATATACGAAGGCGCGGCCTACCTCGCCGGCGCGCAACCGCATTTCCTGAACTGCGTCGCCGCCAATGACTTCCAACCGAATTTCGATGCGGTGCCGGAAACGGTGTGGCAGCGCTGCCAGTTGCTGTATCTGTGCAGCCCCGGCAATCCCACCGGCGCCGTGCTCGACGCGACGACATTGACGCGACTAATCGAACTCGCGGATCGCTACGATTTCATCATCGCCAGCGACGAGTGTTACTCGGAAATTTATTTCGATGAAGCCAAGCCGCCGCTCGGCCTGCTGCAATTGTGCCAGCAGATCGGTCGCGACGATTTCAAACGCTGCGTCGTGTTTCACAGCTTGTCCAAGCGCTCCAACGTGCCGGGGCTGCGGTCGGGGTTTGTCGCGGGTGACGCCGACGTGCTGAAAAAATTCCTGCTCTACCGTACTTATCACGGTTGTGCGATGCCGGTGCAAACGCAATACGCCAGTATTGCTGCGTGGAATGACGAGCAGCACGTGCTCGCCAATCGCGAGCTGTATCGGCAAAAGTTCGATGCCGTGCTCGAAATTATTGGTACATCCCTTGATGTAGTGAAACCCGAAGCGGGTTTTTATCTGTGGGCCGGTACCCGCGGCGACGACACCGAATTCGCGCGCGAATTGTTCCGCGCCGAAAATGTCACGGTATTGCCGGGGCAGTTTCTCGCCCGTGTCAGCGACGGCATCAATCCAGGTTTTGGCCGTGTGCGGATGGCATTGGTCGCGACTGTGGAGGAGTGTGTTGAGGCCGCGCAACGGATTCGTCGTTTTGTGGATTCGCGCAGTTGATTCTAAAAATCGCATGCTGAAAAAAGACCGCGTTGCCTTCGTCCTGAATCGTCTGCAAGAGCTGTATCCCGCACCGCCGATTCCGCTCGACCATAAGGATGCTTACACGCTGCTGATTTCGGTGCTGCTGTCAGCTCAATGCACCGACGCGCGTGTAAATACGGTGACCCCGCATTTATTCGCACTCGCTGACAATGCGAAAGACATGGCGAAAGTGCCGATCGCAAAAATCCAGGAAATCATTCGCCCCTGTGGCCTGTCGCCGCAGAAAGCCAAAGCCATCAGCGGGCTGTCGAAAATCCTGGTCGAAAAATATAACGGCGAAGTGCCGGGTGATATGGAGCTGCTCGAAGAGCTGCCCGGCGTCGGCCATAAAACCGCGAGCGTGGTGATGTCGCAGGCTTTCGGTGAACCCGCGTTTCCGGTCGATACGCATATTCATCGCCTCGCCCAGCGCTGGGGTCTGTCGAGCGGCAAGAATGTGGTGCAGACCGAACGCGACCTCAAACGGCTGTTTCCACGCGAAAAATGGAACGCCCTGCATCTACAGATCATTTATTACGCGCGTGAATTCTGCTCCGCCCGTGGCTGCGACGGCACTGTATGCGATATCTGCCGCACGGTGTTTCCGGACCGCAAAAACCCGAAGAAAACCAAGAAGGCTTGAACGGCGCTTTTTGGTATCCTAACCGTCCCCCAGCAGGAACTCCGCCATGTCCGGCATCACCGTTTTCGGCATTAAAAATTGCGATACCGTGAAAAAGGCGCGGGCGTGGCTGTCGGGCCGTGGTATCGAATACCACTTCCACGATTTTCGTTTGGATGGGCTGGATCGCAAGCTCGCGCAGAACTGGATCGACGAGCTGGGGCTCGACGTGGTCGTCAACAAACGTGGCACCACGTGGAAACAACTCGACACCGCCACACGCGAACAGATGACCGCGCAAAATGCGCCGGCCTTGTTGCAGGAAAATCCGACACTGGTAAAACGGCCAGTGCTGGATATCGGCCATCAGCGTTTTGTCGGCTTCGACGAAAAAACCTGGCAGGAAATTTTTAAAAAACACACGCTTTGAACGATTCGATTTCCCCTCCACTTTTTCATTGAACACAACGTTTAATTGAACATGCAGGCCCACAACATGAGCAAAACAATATTCGCAGTCGGCTTCGGTGTCGGCACCCGCAACCAAAAAGGCGACTGGCTGGAAGTGTTTTACCCGGCGCCGCTGGTCAATCCCTCCGCCGGAGTGATCGCCGCGCTGGCGGCAATCGGCTACAGCGAAGGTAATGTCGTCGTCGATCTCGACCAGAACAAATTGGGCGCACTGGAAGCGGCGCTGCGCAGCGGCGGCGAGACGGCGCAGGCCGATGTCGTACGCGCCCTGAAAGACAGCACGCAGGCGCGCGTCGCCGTCATCCTCGGCAGCGACGAGCAGCCGAAGTCGGCGCCCGAAGCCTATTTGAAACTGCATCTGCTGTCGCATCGGCTGGTCAAACCGCACACCATCGTGCTCGCCGGTTTATTCAGCGTCCTGCCGAACGTGGCCTGGACCAACCACGGCGCCATCGACATCAGCGAATTGCCGCAACGTCAATTGCAGGCGCGCCTGCGCGGCGAGTTGCTGGAAGTGATGTCGGTCGACAAATTTCCGAAGATGACCAATTACGTGGTGCCCAGTGGCGTGCGTATCGCTCACACCGCGCGCGTGCGCCTCGGCGCCTATCTCGGCGAAGGCACTACCATCATGCACGAGGGATTCGTCAACTTTAATGCCGGCACCGAAGGTCCGGGCATGGTCGAAGGCCGTATTTCCGCAGGCGTTTTCGTCGGCGCAGGCTCCGATCTCGGCGGCGGCTGCTCGACGATGGGCACGTTGTCCGGCGGCAACAATGTCGTGATTTCGGTCGGCAAGGGCTGCCTGATTGGCGCCAACGCCGGCATCGGCATCCCGCTCGGCGACCACTGCACGATCGAAGCCGGCCTCTATATCACGTCCGGCTCAGTCATCACCGTGCTCGACGACAAGGGCCAGTTCGTCAAAAAAATGAAAGCGCGCGAACTCGCCGGCAAATCCGATCTGCTGTTCCGCCGCAATTCGCAGAATGGTGCGATCGAAGCGCTCAGCAATAAATCCGCGATTGAACTCAACGCCGAGCTGCACGCGCACAACTGATAAGTACTTTTTTGCCGCCGCTGCCTGAGCGGAGTCGAAGCCTGATCTAGGAAGGCTCCCGTCGACGTCGCACAGG
>JBEVMI010000269.1:0-4095 GCA_040508685.1 Spongiibacteraceae bacterium | reverse complement strand
CGCGAGTAAAATTGCCGGACTGCCGCGGCCGGAGCATTGTTTATGAAACCCCTCGACCTGATCGCCCGGCCGCACGAGCACGCGTTCGCCCCTTACGTTCGCATTCTCGGCAAAGGTAAAACCGGATCCCGCTCACTGTCGCGCGACGAAGCGAGCACCGCGATGGGCATGATTCTGCGCGGTGAAGTCAAAGAAGCGCAGCTCGGTGCATTCCTGATGCTGTTGCGGGTAAAAGAAGAAAGTGGCGACGAGCTGACCGGTTTCGTCGAAGCCGCACGCGCGGAAATCGCAGCACCGGACGATATCGCCGTCGATCTCGACTGGTCGAGTTACGCGGGTAAACGCCGGCAATTGCCTTGGTTTTTATTGACTGCGCTGACACTGGCCGATCAGGGCTTGCGCGTATTCATGCACGGCGCTGGCGGGCACACCGCGGGGCGCATGTACACCGAAGGTGCACTCGCCGCGCTCGATCTGCCAGTTGCCGAGAGCTGGGGCGATGCGCGACATCAGCTCGATCGCGACAATTTCACTTTTCTGCCGCTGCGGCATTTGTGCCCGCCCCTGCAATACATGATTGATCTGCGCAACCAACTCGGGCTGCGCTCACCGATACATACACTCGCGCGTTTATTGAATCCGCTGGCAGCGCCGTGTTCGATTCAAAGTATTTTCCATCCGCCGTATGCACTCAAACATCAGCAGGCCGCACTCGCGCTCGGCCAGCCGCATGCGGCGGTCTTCAAGGGTGAAGGGGGCGAAGTCGAACGCAAACCGGAAGCGACCTGTGCGGTTTATAGCGTGCACGGCGGTGAATCGAGCGAAGAGGTGTGGCCGAAATTGGTCGACGGCCGTCAGGAGCAGCCCGAGCAACTCGATATCGAACATTTGCGCGCGGTATGGCGTGGCACCGCACAGGACGAATACGGCGAGCTCGCGGTGACCGGCACGCTGGCAATTGCACTGCGCCTGCTCGGTCGCGCCGAAAACACCATACATGCGTTATCGATGGCGAATGAGCACTGGCGCTCACGCAATCGCGAGCGTTTGTAAGACCGGCCTACTGCGGTTCGCCAGTGCAGCCTGCGTAGGTTTTACCGCCGACGCTTAGCACGCCGTCGCGGCCCTTGCTCCAGAACATCACGCCGCCTCCTTCGTAACGTGCGCCGGAGCCGGACGGAACATGTTTGACCTGATAGTGGCGATTATCGAAATACAATCCGGCGTTATCGTCGCTGCCCGGCACGAAGGTGAAATCGACATCATCGCAGCGGTAATGCCAGGTCGGCAGCGGTTTGTCGATACCGCCCACACGTTTTAACACCAGTTCGATCGCGTTCGATGCACCCGCTTTTGCAAACGGGTCGGCGGGGTCTTTGGTGCGCCACAACAACTGATTCGCGCTGTTGCGAATTTCACCGATCAGTCGATAGCGATGGTCCGCTTCGATCGCACGCGCATCGTAGGTCAGGGCAAAGGGTATCGGCACCTGCGTAGTCGGACGGATCAACTGCTCAGCCACCAGTCGCGGCGGTGCGTCGGCGATACTGACATCCTCGAGTGCGATACGTAATTCCGCTTCCGGCGGCAGCGCTATACGCTCGCGGTAGCTGACATTGCCGCTGAGCTGCGACATCTGCACTGACGCACAACCCGATAACAAAACAATCAGACCAAGCTGCAGGATTCGTAACATATCGCGCTCCCTTTAATTATTTGGCCACTCGATTACGCAGGACGCAATGCGGTGGCCATGGATTTTTACGGAAACGTGGGACCCGTAGAATGCGTCGCCGTTCGACACTTCGAGCTTGCATCTTACCGATCCTGGGACTTACAAATCCTGATAACCGTTTGGATTCTGACTCTGCCAGCGCCATGCATCGCGCGCCATCTCATCGACGCCCCGCTGGGCACGCCAGTGCAATTCGCGCGCGGCGAAAGCCGGGTCTGCATAACAGGCAGCCACATCGCCGGGACGACGGCCCACGATGCGATGTTTCACCGTTTTGCCCGACGCTTTTTCAAATGCGCCGATCATTTCCAGCACTGAATAACCCTGCCCGGTACCGAGGTTGTAAGCCACCACGCCACCCGCCGTTTTCGCCAGCTTGTCGAGCGCCTTGAGATGGCCATTGGCGAGATCGACGACATGGATGTAATCGCGCACACCGGTGCCATCGGGCGTCGGGTAATCATTGCCGAATACCGAGAGCTGCTCCAGCTTGCCGACCGCGACCTGGGTGACATAGGGCATCAGATTGTTGGGAATGCCATTGGGGTCTTCGCCGATCAAGCCGCTGTTGTGCGCGCCGACCGGGTTGAAATAACGCAGCAGTGCGATGTTCCAGCGTGTGTCCGCCTTGCCGAGATCGCGCAGAATTTCTTCGACCATCAATTTCGAGCGGCCATAGGGATTCGTCGCCGACAGCGGAAAGTCTTCGCGAATCGGTACTGTCTGTGGATCGCCATAGACGGTCGCCGATGAGCTGAACACGAGGTTGAAGACGAAGTGCGCGGCCATCACTTCGCATAACGTCAGGGTACCTTCGACATTGTTCTGATAATAACGCAGCGGCTGTGCCACCGACTCACCGACCGCCTTGAGCCCGGCAAAATGCACCACGGCGTCAATCTTGTGTGCGCTGAATATTCGCGTCAGCGCCACCTTGTCGCGGATGTCGGCGACTTCAAGATGGACCTCGCGCCCGCTGATTTGCTGCACCCGCCGCAGCGATTCGCGATGACTGTTGCAGAAATTGTCGACCACCACCACGTCGTGACCCGCGCTCAACAATTCAACGCAGGTATGGCTGCCGATATAGCCCGCACCGCCGGTAACCAGAACCTTCATGACCATCCGTCTCGACCCTGTTGTGGATTTGTTGACCCGGGCAGTTTAGACCACCCACTCCCGCCATCGCAGGTATAATTCGCGGCCTTTGAACCCGACCGCATTCCGACCTCTCCCGCGAAATACTCCATGCCGCTGCCCATTATCGACCCCGCTCATTACGAAACCCAGCTCGCTGCCAAATTACAGACCCTGCGCGCCGACTTTGCGGCGCTGGATACCCCCGCACCCGAGATATTCCGTTCGGCACCACTACACTACCGTCTGCGCGCAGAGTTTCGGATCTGGAAAAATGCCGGCACCATCGACTACGTGATGTTCGATCCGGACGCGCCGCAACAGCCAATCGCCCTGACTCAGTTTCCCGCCGGCTCGCAGCGCATCAACACGCTGATGCCGCAACTGCGGGATTATTTGTCCGGCGATGAAATTCTGCGCCACCGCTTATACGCAGTGGAGTTTCTAACCACCCTCAGCGGCGATGCGCTGATCACGCTGATTTATCACAAACCGTTGAACGACGAGTGGCAGGCGGCAGCGTTGCGCTTGCGTGCAACGCTTGGGGTCGATCTGATCGGCCGCAGTCGCGGCAAGAAAATTCCACTCGATCGCGACTGGGTGCAAGAGACGCTGCGTGTCGCGGGGCGCGACTGGAATTATCGCCAGATCGAGGGCAGCTTTACCCAGCCCAATGGCGGCACCAATCAGCACATGCTCGAGTGGACCTGCACGCAGGCCCGCGCCCTCTCACCAAACCGTTCCCTCTCAAACAATGGCGGCGGCGATCTACTCGAACTGTATTGCGGCAATGGCAACTTCACGCTGCCGTTGTCGCAACATTTCGGCAAAGTGCTGGCTACCGAAGTTTCGAAAACCTCGATTGCCGCGGCCCAACATAACCTCGCGGTGAATCATGTCGAAAATGTGTCGATGGCGCGGTTATCCAGCGACGAAATCAGCACCGCATTATCCGGTGGCCGCGCGTTTCGTCGTTTGAGCGCGATTGATTTGACGAGTTATGATTTTTCCACACTGCTGGTCGACCCGCCGCGGATGGGGCTCGATCCCGTCACGTTAAAACTGGCAGAACGGTTTGAAAATATTCTGTATATCTCCTGCAACCCGCAAACCTTGCGCGACAATCTGATCGTTTTGCAAGAAAACCATCGTATCAAAGCGTTTGCTGTGTTCGATCAATTCCCCTACACGCACCATCTCGAATGCGGTGTATTGTTGGCGCG
>JBEVMI010000267.1:0-5167 GCA_040508685.1 Spongiibacteraceae bacterium | reverse complement strand
GACTATTTTATTTCAATGTGCCGGCATGCCTAATAAGGCGCTGTTATCGCCGCTTAGCGGCTGGGACTGTGAACTTTGAACTTCCCCCCATTAGGCAGACACCTCCTTGACCTAAAGGCAGGCCTGAAAATGGCTAAGATAACTACGGATAAACGTGTAATAGAGTACGCAAAAGATTTTAAAGTCTGTGCGGTCAAGTTGACCGAGCGCGTAGGGCGCAATAAATGAAATGCATTGCGCCGCAATGTTTTGTGCGAGGCATATTGCAATATAGTAAAACCGCAATTTTCTCCAGACGACCCGCGCCAAACACTGCGCAATGCCCTACGGTTATTGCGCCCTACGTGCTCGTGGTTCGACACTTCACATTACCGAACAATTGCAGACGCCGCTAAATCGAGATAAATAGATTCAAACAATTCGGGAGGTTCCGGGATGTCTATAAAAAAATCATTAATGGTTATTGGATTAACTGCGCTTGGAAGTTTTCATGCCGTTCCGGCAATTTCAAGTGACTCACAGCAGGCCGATTTAGCCAAAGGAAAATATCTTGTTCAATTAGGCGGCTGCAATGATTGCCATACGGCGGGATACGCGCCCAGTGGAGCGCAAACTCCTGTGCAAAATTGGCTATTGGGCGATTCACTAGGTTACAAAGGTCCGTGGGGAACGACCTACCCCACCAACCTGCGCCAATTTATCCAGAATTTTAGCGAAGCCCAATGGATAGCCTACGCGCAAACCATGAAAACCCGTCCGCCAATGCCCTGGTGGGTATTAAATGCAATGACTACTGATGATTTAGCGGCCATATATAAATTCATCAAATCTCTCGGCCCCTCGGTTGCCACTGTTCCGTCTTATGTTGCACCGGGGCAGCCAACCAAGGCGCCCTATATTCAGTGGCCGGAGCCGCCCAAGTAACCCAATGCAGCGCGTAGGGCGCAATAAATGAAATGCATTACGCTGTTTTGCTTTGTGCATGCGCCCTACGCACTCCACGCGTTGCCAACATTTACCGCAATCACTTTCGCCTCGGCGCACAAATCCTCTCCCGACCACAACTCGCAATTCAACACGGTTTTGCGCGCGCCGATTTCGATGATGGTCGCTTTCGCCAGCATCTCGCGTTCGATCGGCACCGGCTTTTTGTAATTGACTTCGAGCCGGCCGGTGACGAATGTCATCAGCTCGCCGCTGCCAATCGGCCGTCCTGCGAGCACATACGCTTTCGCCATTGCGGTGCAGACGCAATGGCAGTCGATGATCGACGACACGATGCCGCCGTTCACGAAACGCGTCGGGCCGGAGCAGTGATGCGGCTGCGCGATAAAACGGCAGATCGCCTCGTTGTCGCCGGCCCAGAAACTTTTGATGCGCAAGCCGTGTTCGTTGTGGGGGCCGCAACCGAAACAATGGTTGTGTGGAATCTGATCCTGAAAAGCTATCGCTGTTGTCATGTCTGTTCACCATCGTTAATGAGGCAATACCTCAGTGGGCGACCGATTTAGAAAAGACATTCATCACGACGACGCCCGCGATAATCAAACCCATGCCGGCCAATGCCGCGGCGTCGAGTTTTTGCTGAAAGAAAATCCAGCCGATCGCCGTGATCAATACGATGCCGGTGCCCGACCATACCGCGTAGGCCACGCCGACCGGAATCGTGCGCAGCGTTAGTGCCAGAAAATAAAATGCCATACCGTAACCGAACACGACGATCAGCGACGGCCACAATTTGGTGAATCCGTCGGAGGCTTTCAGCGCCGTCGTCGCGATGACTTCGCTGATGATGGCGGTTGCCAGAAATAGCCATTGCTGCATAACTACCTCGACTATCGAAGGAAAATATTGGCGGTTTTATCCGCCGTCGGATTGCGCTCAGGGTTCGTCCCGTAAATAACCTTCCTTGCCCGGATCGCGCATCGTCAGCGCCACCAGCAGTGCAATCACGCACATCGCCGTGACATAGATATAAAACCACGATTCGTGGCCGATCGATTTCAGCCACAGCGCGATATATTCCGCGGTGCCGCCGAACAGCGCGTTCGCAATCGCATAGGAAAAGCCGACGCCGAGCGCGCGCACTTCCGGCGGAAACATTTCGGCTTTGATCAGGCCGCCGATCGAGGTGTAGAAACTTAGCGACACCAGCGCCAGCAGAATCAATCCGAACGCGGCATAGACGTTCGTCACGGCATTCAGTGCATGCAGGATTGGCAGCGTGCCGACACTGGTCAGTGCGCCGAACGCGAGCATCGAATTGCGCCGGCCAATGCGATCGGACAGCGCGCCGAACAACGGCTGCAGCAGCATGTAAACCAGCAGTGCGCAGGTCATGATCTGGCTCGCGGTTTCCTTCGCCATGCCGGCGCTGTTGACCAGGTATTTCTGCATGTAGGTCGTGAACGTATAAAACGCCAGCGAGCCGCCCGCGGTAAAACCGATCACGGTGAAAAACGCGCGTTTGTGTTTCATCAATTCCGTGAAGGTACCGGACTCGCTGCGTTCGCGAATATCGGCGGCGGCGGTTTCGCGCAGCGCGCGGCGCAGATACACCGCGACCACTGCCGCCAGCGCGCCGAGCACGAAGGGTATGCGCCAGCCCCACGCCTGCAATTGTTCCGTCGTCAGCAGTTGTTGCAGCACGACCAGTGTCAGCACCGCGAGCAATTGTCCGCCGATCAATGTCACGTACTGGAACGATGCATAAAATCCGCGCCGGCCCTGCAGCGCGACTTCGCTCATATAGGTGGCGCTGGTGCCGTATTCGCCACCGACCGACAATCCCTGCACCAGGCGCGCGAGCAACAACAACACCGGTGCCGCCGCGCCGATGGTGGCGTAGGTCGGCATCACGGCGATGGCCAGCGAGCCGCCGCACATCATCAACACCGAAATCAGCATGGCGCGGCGCCGTCCCTGCCGATCGGCGATGCGACCGAACAACCAGCCACCGATCGGCCGCATCAAAAATCCCGCGGCGAAAACCCCGGCGGTGTTGAGCAACTGCGTGGTGGTGTTGCCGCTCGTAAAAAACGCCGGTGCGAAATAGATCGCGCAGAACGAATACACATAAAAGTCGAACCACTCGACCAGGTTGCCGGACGACGCGCCGACGATGGCCCTGATCCGCTGCCCGTCGCTGGCCGGCACATGTGCCGTGGTGGCGGCGACCTCCGCATATGATTGAACCTGCATCAATCCACACTCCTTAGAGCAAAACCGCGCGGCAACGTCATCTTGAGCCGTGCTAGGCTTTCAACATAAATAATTTCTATAGCAAGCTTTCCATAAAAAAACTTTCTATGGATAAAGGACAGGTGCCCAGCATAACGCGCCGCCCGGCATGGCGAGGTACTTTGCGATGTCCGCCAGTTCTGCACCGAATCGCCCCACCCGCCTCGGCTTTATGCGCCAGGTCGTCCGTTTGGCCGGCGCCTACTGGTCCAGTGAAGACCGCCTGACCATTCGTGGCGCGACGCTGGTCTTGTTCGGCCTGACGCTGGCGCAGGTGGCGCTGGTGATCTGGACCAACTACTGGAACCGCGCGCTGTTCGATGCGCTGGAGATTCGCTCGCTCTCCGACTTCCTGATCCAGATCGGCAACTTCGTTTTTATATTTTTCCTCACCATCGGCGTCACCGCGGCGCATCTGCAGGTCAAACGCTGGCTGCAACTCGACTGGCGGCGCTGGCTGTCCGAACGCCTGATCGACAACTGGATGGCGCGCGGCCACCACTATCAGCTGCTGTTCACCGACGGCGAACACGACAACCCCGACGGTCGCATCGCCGAAGATATTCGCATCGCCACCGAAACCGCGATCGGGCTCGCGCATTCGCTGGTATTTTCGCTGCTGATACTCGGCAGTTTCGTGCAGATATTGCTGTCGGTATCCGGCTCCGCGACCCTGCCCGGCACCTCGGTGGTGGTGCCCGGTTATATGGTGGTCGCGGCATTTGCCTATGCCGGCTGCGGCACCGTGCTCGGACTGATATTGGGGCGGCCGCTGATTGCGTCGACCAACCACCTGCAGACTGCCGAAGCGAACTTTCGTTTTGGTCTCGCCCACGCCCGCGAAAATTCGGAGTCGATCGCGCTGATGCACGGCGAGGCAATCGAACGCGAGCAATCGTCGAAATTATTCGGCGGCGTGGAGCTGGGCTGGAATCGGCAGACCCTCGCCTTTACCTGGATCGTCGCCTTTTCCGGCGGTTACGGCACGCTGCTGCCGGTGTTCCCGATTCTGATCGCAGCACCGCAATTCATCGCCGGGGCGATGTCGCTCGGGGTGTTGATGCAGGCGGCGCAGGCGTTCCAGAAATTGACCTCGGCGCTGTCGTGGCCGATCGACAACCTCGGCGATATGGCGAAATGCCGCGCGTCGGCCGACCGCGTGTTATCGCTGTACGACGATCTGCTGCAACTGGAACAATACGACGCCACCAACACCGTGCCGCGCATCGCGCTGCGCGACGCGGACAAGCAGACGCTGGAAATCCGCGACCTGTGTATTACCAATCCCAACGGGCAGATCCTGCTCGAAAATTTCAACGAAACCTTTCACCGCGGCGACCGTGTTCTGATCGCGGGCGATGCCACGGTGACGGTGGCGCTGTTCAAGGTAATCGCGGGATTGTGGCCGTGGGGCAGCGGCACGGTATTGCTGCCGCGTCAGCACGCCATCAGTTTCGTGCCGCAGCGACCGTTTCTGCCGCACGGCAGCCTCGACGCGCTGCTGAGTTATCCGCAGGCAGCGCACAGCTACGAACCGCGCGCGATTCACCGCGCGCTCGAATGTGCCGGCGTATCGTGGCTGATGCCGCGCCTGCGCGAAGTCGACGACTGGGATCGGTCGCTGCCGTTGCGCACCCAACAACGGCTGGCCTTCGCGCGGTTATTGTTGCAACGGCCGGACTGGATTTTTATCGAGGAAGCCACCGATGCGCTCGACGCCGATGCCGAACGTTGCCTGATGGAAATGCTGCGGCGGGAACTGCCCAATGCCACCATCATCACCATCAGCTTCCACGCGGGTCTGGAAGCATTGCATCAACGCAAATTGGTATTGAACCGTTTGCGCGAAGCGCGCTTTTTGCGGGTGGAGGAAACTCTGGACGACAACGACGAACCACCCGACGCCAAACGCGCCAACGCGTGACGG
>JBEVMI010000081.1:0-11888 GCA_040508685.1 Spongiibacteraceae bacterium | reverse complement strand
GATCGCATCCTGGCCGCTACTGCGGGGGATGCCGGCAAAGCGGCACTCGACTGGCAGCTGATCGACGCCCTGCAGTCGCGCGAAGAATTCAATCGCGAGCTAATCGAAACGGTCGGCGAGGACGAGGACGGTTTGTATAACGCGATCGATTTTCGCGACTATCTATTGGCTACCCGGCATTTGCCGGTCGGCGGCAAGGACAAGGTCGGCGTCATTGTTGCGCGCGGCATGATCCTCGATGGCGAGCAGCATTCCGGTCTGGTCGGTGGCGATACGCTGGCCGATCTGTTGCGGCAGGCGCGGCTCGACGACGATATCAAAGCCGTGGTGTTGCGCGTCGACAGCGAGGGCGGCAGCGCCTTTGCGTCGGAAATTATTCGCCAGCAATTGCTGGAGCTGCAGGCGGCCGACAAGCCGGTGGTGGTGTCGATGGGCAGTATTGCCGCGTCCGGTGGGTACTGGATTTCGGCCAACGCCGATGAAGTGTGGGCGACACCGGCCACCATCACCGGTTCGATCGGCATTTTCGGTGCGTTTCCAACGGTGGAAGAGTCCCTGTCCAAGCTGGGGGTGCACACCGATGGCGTGGGTACGACGCAGATGGCCGACGCATTCCGGATCGACCGAGCGCTGTCGCCGGCGGTGGCCAGCGCGATTCAGAGCAGTATCAACGCCGGCTACAAACGTTTTCTCGGCGTCGTCGCCAGCGGGCGCGAGATGCCGGAGGCAGACGTCGACAAGATTGCGCAGGGGCAGATCTGGGCGGGCAGTGACGCCCAACGCAATGGCCTGGTCGATCAGCTCGGCGGACTGGACGATGCCATCCGCGCTGCCGCCGCGCTGGCCAAGTTGACCAACTACACCGAGGAATCGATCAAGCCGCCGGTGTCGCCGCAGGAGTTGCTGCTGGGGCGTCTCACCGGCGTCGAGCAGACCCTCTCGCGTATCGTCGGCGGTGTATTCGAACGCGAGCTGGGCGCGCCGCGCGGCTTGGCAACAAGCTCCGCATTGGCGTCGTTCAAACCGCTGCTGCGGGAGTGGCAGCGTTTGAGTTTGTGGAATGATCCGCGCTCAACCTATGTGTTTTGCGGGGATTGCGCGCGGTTGTAAAATTCCACGCGGCCTCGGCAGTTGGCGATCAAGGGGGCAAATGCCCCCTTTTTGCTGCTCGCCTATCAACAAAAAGTTCCAGCATTCGCGCTCGCGATATGCCCAATTTTTTCCTACACTGCAGTTATTACCACTTTTTGTAATGATGACGATGCAGTTTGCAGAATTGAGATTGCCGATATCCGCGCGGCTGCTGGTGGGCATCCAGGGGCAGGATTACAAAACCTACAACTGCGAGGCGACGCTGCTCGGCTACAAGGTCGGCGAGTCGGTCATGGTTACTATCTCGAAAAAGCCGGCGCAGGTGTTGTTGCGCGAAGGTGCCAAGATCGACGTGCGGGCAGCGATGCAGATGGGGATTGCACAATTCCCATCCCGAATTGACCGCGTCTGCAGCGCTCCTTTTCCGTATTTCCACCTGGCATATCCCGGCGTCGTCAGCATGGAGACGTTGCGCCGCTACCCACGGTTTCCGTTGTCGGCGGAATTCTCAATGATCGCGCAGACGTCATTCGGTATCAGTACGGGGCGTATGCCGGGGCGTTTTGTCGATATCAGCGTCAATGGTGCGCGGATTGCGCTGCAGAAAGAGCTGAGTGCAGCGGTGTTGCAAATTACGGTGAGCGCACAACTGGTGGTGGCGGGGACTCAGCAGGAAATGGAAGTGACCGCGACTATCAAGCGGGCGTTTGGACGCGATGAAACCATGATCGACAAGCCGTTCGTCTACGGCGTGTCGTTTGAAAACATGCCGCCACTGCAAACCCTGCTGGTGCTGGCGTTGTGCCATGAGCTGCAGTCGGGCGCATCGCTTACCGTTGGTTGAGCGGATCAGCTGCCGTCAATGCAGCTGCGGCCTGGCGCGTATCCAGCCCGCCATTTCGTTGCCGCCCAGCGGCCGCCCCACACAAAATCCTTGTAAATGATCGCAGTGCTGGTCGTGCAGGAAACGTGCTGTTTCACGCCGTTCGACGCCGCCGGCGATGGTATCGCAGCCCAATGCCTGTCCCAGTTCCAGCAGCGATCGCAAGGCCCGTTCCTGTCCGGGTTCCTCGCATCGGGCGATCAGCGCGCGATCGAATTTCAGCGCATCCAGCGGTAGTCCCTGCAACGGCGCAGCCTCCTGGTCGGCGCCGATATGATCGGCAGTGAGATTCACGCCGCGCGCGTGCCATTGCATCAGCAGCCGTCGGCTCTCGGCGCTGCAGCGGCCCAATGCGCTGGCACTGATTTCCAGGCCCAGTGTCCCCACCTCTTCATCTTCGGGCATGCAGGCGTCGACCGCCTGCGAGAAAGCCGCTTTTTCCAGCTGGCAGTCGGCAACGTTGATCGAGAGTGGAATCAATGGCAGGCCCTGCGCCTGCCATTGACGCTGTTGCTCGCGGGCGCGGCGCAGCGTCCAGATGCCGAGCGGGTGAATGGCGCCGCTGGCTTCCGCGACTTCCAGGAAATGGTTCGGCCCCATCAGGCCATACAGCGGGTGACGCCATCGCATCAGCACTTCGACGTGATCGAGGCGGCGTCGGTGCACGTCGAGCACGGGCTGGTAACGCAGCTCCATTTCACCCCGCACCAGCGCATGAGCGATTTCATCCCGCAGTTTTTCGCGCACGCTGTGCCGTCGTCGTACCGCGCGCTCAACGGCAGCGCTCAGCTGGGCGGAGGTGAGATTGTCGAACGGCAGCGTCGGTATGGTGGCAACCGCGTCGGGCTCGCGTCGGCAGTCACGCAAAATCAGCAGGGGCTGCGGCCCGGTCAGCGCCAGCTCGCACAGCCACGGTTCCAGCGTAATGCTGCGTTCCTGCTGCGCGTCGGCGACGATCATCACGACATCGTAGGGGTGGCTGCCGATCAGCTGGGAGGCATCGGCGCGCAGGCGGCAGCGGTCCGGGATGGAGGAGCCCTCCAGCAGGGCGCGCAGGCGATCGATTTCGTCGCTGCGTTCGCCGATCAGGAGAATACGCGGAGCTGAAGGCATGGTGACTCCTGGCTATCGTTGCGTGAAGTGAGTCGCCGCTACCTGACCCGGAGAGGAGTGCTGCTGCGGCGCGACTTGAGCAAAGAGTGAGCACTATACGCCCGGCGCTGCGGGTGCCGACATGACGGTAAGCTTACCGATTGACGTGTTACTGAATCGGCGCGAGCAGATGCGCGCAGCGCACGGCGAGGCGAAACCACCAGTTGCGCCCTGCCAGCTGCTGGGGGCCGAGCAATCGGCTTTGCGCAAAATCAGCCATCAACATGGTTTCAACCTGATCGGCAAAGGCCTTGTCGAAGGTGAGGGTGCCGATCTCAAAGTTGAGCCGGAACGACCGGTTGTCGAGATTGGTGGTGCCGACCATGGCGCACTCGTCGTCGATCAGCCATACCTTCTGATGCAGGAATCCCGCGTGATAGCGATAGACGTGGATGCCGACGGTCTGCACATCGTCCAGATAAGCAAAGGACGATAGCCAGACCAGTCGGCGGTCGGGTTTTTCGGGCAGCAGGATACGTACATCGACGCCGCGCATCGCGGCCAGTTGCAGGGCGCTGATGACGGCCGGGTCTGGCACGAAATACGGGCTGACGATCCATAACCGCCGCTGCGCTGAATTGATCAGATGCAGCACGCTGAGCACGCAGCTTTCGAGGCTGTCGGCCGGCCCGGTTGGAATGATCAGCATCGTCGCGGTGGCGCCCTGCGGTGGCAGTGGCACCCAGTTCAGCGCTGGAATATGTTCGCAAGCCCAGTACCAGTCTTCGAGAAATACCAGTTGCAGGCATTGCACGGCGGGGCCTCCGAGCGCGATGTTGGTGTCGCGCCAGGGCGTCAGCACCGGATGGCGGTCGACATATTCGTCGCCGATATTCATGCCGCCGACCATGCCGAACTCGCCGTCGACGACGGCAATCTTGCGGTGATTGCGGAAGTTGAGCTGGAAGCGGTTGCGACGTCCTTTGGTACTGTGAAACGAGCGAATGTCGACGCCGCTTTCAATCAATTGCCGGATATAGTTGTTGTGCAGTTGATAGCTGCCGATTTCGTCGTAGAGAAAAAAGATGCGCACGCCGGTGCGCGCCTTGCGTATCAAGAGTTCGCTGAGGGCCTGGCCCAGGGCATCGTCGCGCACGATGTAGTATTCGAGCAGCACGTAGTCGCGCGCTTTTTCGATGGCGTCGAACAGCGTGGCAAAAGCAGAGTTGCCATTGATCAGCAATGTTGCCTGGGTGCCGGAGGTAAACGGCATTTGCGCGACCCGTTCTAGCACGGCGTGAGGTGCGGGCGGCGCGGTCAAATAAGTCTGCAGGTGACTGCTGAGGACGTGTGCCATTTGCTGCATCGGCGACGAACCGAGGCGGCGCGCCTTGCGATAGCCGCGAAATTTGCGGCGGCCGAACACCAGATACAGCGGCAATACCAGCGTCGGCATCAGCACCAGCGACAGCGTCCACGCGATCGCGCCCGGCGAGGTGCGGGTTTTCATGATGGCTTCCATCGCCGCGGCAATGCCGAGCAATTCGACGGCAATGGAAAACGTCGCAAACGCGATGGGATCGATGTCGGCAAAACCGGGCCATGCGAAGCTCAAAACATCCCGCCTGTTGTCGTTATTGCTGAGGTGTTGGCGATCCGAGCATTAACAAATGGTAGCGTGTCGATGTTAAAGCCGCGCCTTTATACTCCGGGATAATAGTCGGGGTTATAGCCCCGAGAAACAATCGGCCCCGAGAAACAATTGGTTTTTGAAAACAATTGGTGGCGGAAAACAATGATCGCTGCGCGACGAATCATGGGTACGAAATTAATGGGTACGAAATAAACATGAGTACAGAAATCAAGACGGAAGTGGAAGTCAGGCCGGCAGCCACGGTAGCCCTGCTGCGCGAACGTCCCGAGGGTATGGAAATTTTGTTGCTGCGCCGACAGAGCAAACTCGCGTTCGCGGCGGGCATGTGGGTGTTTCCCGGCGGCCGCATCGACCCTGAGGATTACGACGATGTCTCCGGGGACATCTTTGCCGCAGCGCGGCGCGCGGCCGTGCGCGAAGCGATGGAAGAGGCGGCGGTTGCGGTCGACCCCGATGCGCTGGTGTATTTCGCGCACTGGACGACGCCGGCACACGAGGGTTCGTTGCGGCGGTTTGCGACCTGGTTTTTTGTCGCCGGACTCGACGGCGAACATGCCGTGCAGGTCGATGGTGGAGAGATCGACGATCACCAGTGGCTGCGCCCGGCCGACGCCATTGCTTCGCATCGTCGCCGCGAGATGGCGTTGATGCCACCTACGTACGCCGCGCTGAAGGAGATGGCCGCGTGCAATACCATCGAGGACGTGCTGACGTTGTATCGCACGCGCAAGGTGATTGAAATCCAGCCGCGCCATTTCACGGAGCCGACGTTTATCGCCGTCTATCCGGGTGATGTAGCTTATGAGGGTGGCGATCCGCAGGCGCCGGGTCCGCGCCATCGCAGTTGGATCAATGAAAGCGGATTGCAGTACGAGCGCGATCCCCACATCTGAAGCGGACGTTCGCAAACCCGGTGGACGAAAAAAGCCCGGCACAAAGGCCGGGCTGTGCGGGGTTAAGCCCTCGCGTTGACGGCGCCAACCAATGCAGAGAGTGCCGCCCGCACGCTGTCTTCGGCGATGCCCACAGCCCAATAGTCGGCGTTGTTGAAACGTACACAGAGGTAACAGGCGGCCTGTGCGGTAGTGCCGGTTTCCAATGCATGCTCGTGATAATCCCCGATCTGGACAGCAAAGCCGGTGACTCCGGCAATGGCTTGCACCATGGCTTCCAGCACGCCGCGGCCCTCGCCAGTCGCGGTTACACGGCCGTTTGCATGGTCGAGCTCCGCCTGTATAAGGACATGGGGCGAATGCGTTTCGACACGATAGTCGCGCAACGTCCACGGGCCGGTGCGGTTGATGTAGCGCTGTCGGAACAGCGCAGTGATTTCCGCCGGGCTGACTTCGCCGCCGCTGGCCTCCGAGCGCTGCTGGATTTCGCGGCTGAATTCGACCTGCAATGCGCGCGGCAACGACAATCCGGTTTCACGTTCGAGCGCAAAGGTCACGCCGCCCTTGCCCGACTGGCTGTTGACCCGCACCACGGCCTCGTAGCTGCGGCCGATATCCTGCGGATCGATGGGGAGGTATGGAACATCCCATGCCCGTCCATGTGTATCAGGGGCCGGCTGCCAATGCGAGAGTCCTTTGCGAATCGCATCTTGATGGCTGCCGGAGAAGGCGGTGTAGACCAGTTCGCCGACCCAGGGGTGGCGCACATGCGTGGTGATTGCGGTGCATTCCTCGACGCAGCGCACGATCGCGGCCATGTCGCTGAAATCGAGTTGCGGGTCGACGCCCTGGCTATAGAGATTCATTGCCATGGTGACGATGTCCATGTTGCCGGTGCGCTCGCCATTGCCGAACAGCGTGCCTTCGACACGATCGGCACCGGCCATCACCGCCAGTTCGCCCGCGGCGACACCGCAGCCGCGATCGTTGTGGGTGTGCACGCTGAGACGGAGGTGGTCGCGATACGGAAATTTGTCGCCGAAAAATTCGATGCGATCGGCGAACACGTTGGGTGAATCGACTTCGACAGTCGCAGGCAAATTGATGATGACGGGCTGGCTGAGATCCGGGCGCCAGATATCGCAGACGGCGCTGCATATTTCGACGGCGAAATCGATCTCGGTCTGCGTGAAACTTTCCGGCGAATACTGGAACGTCCACGCGGTTTGCGGTTGCGCATCGGCGAATTGTTTTACGCGACGTGCACCCTGCACGGCGATGTCGCGCACGCCATTGCGATCGGTTGCGAACACGTAACGGCGCTGCGCCGGCGATGTCGAGTTGTAGACATGCACGATGGCGCGTTTAACGCCGCGCAAAGACTCGAAGGTGCGCGCGATGATGTCCTCGCGCGCTTGCGTCAGCACCTGGATGGTGACGTCGTCCGGAATTAAATTGCGCTCGATCAATTCGCGTACGAAATCAAAGTCCGGCTGCGATGCGGCTGGAAACCCCACTTCGATTTCCTTGAATCCGATCGCCACCAGTTGCGCAAAAAGCCGATGTTTTTGCGCGGTGTTCATCGGTTTGGGCAGCGCTTGATTGCCGTCGCGTAAATCGACACTGCACCAGTCGGGCGCTGTCGTAATACGGCGATCGGGCCAGCGTCGCTGCGGCATGGGTATGACAGGCGTGGTGGTATATTTTTTGTGGTTGAAGGTGGCGCGAGTGTTCGTGGTCATCGTGTGCTCCCGGCTGTCGAAAACGACAGCCCTGCATGTTCGAAGTCATTCCGAGTGAGTGGCAGCAGGGAGAGGCCGGCGCGCGCCGCCGTCAGTTCATGGCGCGCCGACCGCGACTCAGTCGCAGCAGGGCAGCGCAAAGCAGTGCAGCAGATGCACTAACGAAATAGCTGTGGGAGGGAGAAATTGTTTTCAAGATTGCGACCCGGGAGATGACACAAAAACCGAACGTATAGCGGCACTGCTTACAGTCGTAGCAGTGCCAGGGGGTCGCTTAGGAGGGAGTTCGTTTTCGGTTTCATAACGGCAAGACTAGCCGCGTGGCGCGTACAGGGTCAAGCGAGATCTTCAGGCGGCGTTTCGAGTTCTTGCGCCGCAACCGACTCTTCCGCAACATTCTGCGATTCAAGCTCGATCGATGTTTTCGGCGCGATCAGAGCCTCCCCGGTGATGGCGATCTCATCGTCGACGGTGCCGGGCCCACTTTCCGGCGTCAGCAGATCGATGTTTTCCAGCAGCGGCTGACCTTTGCTGTCGACCGCGCAGGCGATGGCTTCGGCACGCAGATAAATATCCTTGGAGCTGACCTCAAATACGGTGTTGACGGCCTCGTCGCGATGCGCAGTGCGATAAAGCACCTGGCGATCACCGGCGTCGATCCATTCCTGTTGTTTGTTGAGGAACTGGCCTGCCTGATTTTTGATAACGAATACGGTGGGTGAGCTCATGGTTTTTTCTGGGGAGAGGTTTGTGAAAAACGTGCCGTAGTTTAAAGGGAAACGTGACTCGACCGGAACGCCGCGCAAGCGACGCGCCGTTTAATCGGCAGGGCTGCCGTCGAGCAGGAGGTCCTTGGCGCGATTGACCTGCGCGGCGAGGTGGGCGTTGCCGCCGCGATCCGGATGCAGTTTCTGAATCAATTGTCGATGGGCCTGAATGATCTGGTCGCGGCTCGCGCCTTCGGTCAATCCCAATATTGCCAGGGCTTCGGCGCGATTCGGTGTCGGTGGGCGCTCGGCCATCGAGTTGGTCGGCTGCAGGGCGCGGCGTGCAATCCATACGATTGTGGCGATGAGCAGGGCGAGCAAGACGAGACGCAGCATGAGCAGACTCCGTGGCGATACGCCCATGATAATCGTCCCGGCGTCGAGGATGGCAGCGGATTCATCTGCTAGATTGCAGTGCGTCGCGCTGCCGTGGCTGCCCGCTGCGCCCATCTGTTATTGGGATAGTTAATGCTCAAACAACATCTGAATCCGCGTTACCGCGCCGTGCTGTTTCGCCGTCTCGAAGTGGCTGATAGCGGGCAGCCTGAGCTCGATCGCATGTTCCAGCTGCTCGGGGATGGCCAGCGCGCGGCGCGGCAGGCGCACCTCACCGAGTTGGCCGAACAGTTTGCCGGCGGCCAGACCGCCCTGATCGATGCCTTGCGCGGCACCGGCCATTTTCTGGATTGGGAGTTGGCGTTTATCCGGCTCGGGCTCAACGCCGGCGATGCGCGTGCCAGTTATCGCTATCTCGCGGCGCATTACGCCCGGTTGGCCGCGTTTTCTCGCCAGCTCCGCAGTTACAGCTGGCTGCCGCTGCTGGTGTTGGCGATCACCGCTATCGGCCTGCCGGCGCTCGGTTATGTGGAGCGGTCGCTGGCATTGCCGGCGGCGCTGGCGCTGGCTGGGGGATCGCTGCTGCTGGCGGCGTTGGCCGGATTGTTTGGCTGCTGGCTGCTGGACCGCTGGCGTCGCGGACAACTGGGGCAGCGTGTAGTCGACAGCCTGTATCGACTCCCGGGTGTCGGTCTGGTGCTCGCCCAGCAGCAGAGTCTGCATTACTTCTCCGGACTGGAGCTGGGCCTCGGCGCCGGCCTGCCCCTGGCGCAATCGCTGCAGTTGGCGACGGCGGCGCTGCCCTACAGCCCGCGCCGTGCCGTGTTCGAACAGGTGCACCGCGCCGTGGCGGCGGGGGCGCGGTTATCGGAGGCCTTGCGTCAGAGTGGTGCGCTGGCCGGCGTGCAGATCCGCGGCGCAGTTCCGGCAGATACCAGCGTCCATGGCGCTGCATTGGCGCAGCATGTGTTGACCGAATCGACGCGGATGACTGTCGAGGAGGGCTTGGCGCAAGGCGCACGCTGGTGGCCGCAGATTTTACTGGTGGGGGTGGCGCTGGTGTTGCTCGCGAATCTGCTGGTTATGGAAAGTTAGCAGCGCGTTGCCATCTTGTAGGGTGTAGCCATGCAGGGGCCGAGCGGTCCCGCGCTTCTCACTGTCGGGTGAATTGTTGGCTATCGGTGATTAAGTCGGGGGCGGTCAATGCTGCGTGATTTTTGCCGGCTGCAGCTGCTCGAGCTCGTTCAGATAATGCCGGCGCAATTGCAGTTCGTCGATGATGGCATCGAGTTCCGAATGGCCGACCGCGCGTTCGGCGCACAGCTCCAATAGTTTGCGGCTGCAGAGGTTTTTGACATCGATGTTGGCTTGCATACGTCTGTTCATCGTTTACTCCTTGCTACGTTATCCGTGCGCGTCATCCGTTCGCTTTTAAAGGTTCGTGGTGGGTCTGTTGTCGATCAGTTTCTACAGGCTATGTTGCAGGGGTGTGACCCGGCGATGAAAAAACAGTTTCATCGCTCACCGTAACCGGTGGGCCGCCGCCCCCAGTTTGTGTCCGGCGACACATTTTGACCGGCTGACATTGAGCAATGCTTATGCAAAAGGCATGCGCATGCTTGTGGCCCTGTGGACAGTCGCTGGTCGGTTGAAGCCCCGCGGATTGGACGACGGATTTTCGGTGCCGGCCGGCCGCAATTCAGAGCCGTGACCTGCCCCAAAAACAGCGCTATGCAGGCCGCCGGTCTGCGTTATTATGCGCGGCGCCGCGAGGGTCACTCATTCCCCGTCGTCGTTTCCCCTCTTCTGCTCTGTCCCTGCTCTCTGCGGAGGTCGCATGCGTTTCCATTTCCCCATCATCATCATCGACGAAGATTTTCGTTCCGAAAACGCCAGCGGTCTGGGCGTGCGTGCGCTCGCCAAAGCGATTGAAGAGGAGGGCATGGAGGTGCTGGGCGTCACCAGCTACGGCGACCTGACCTCGTTCGCACAGCAACAGAGCCGCGCGTCGGTATTCATCCTGTCGATGGACGATGAAGAGCTCGCCAACGAGGCGGAAAAGACCATCGCCGGGCTGCGTGCCTTCGTGCAGGAAATCCGCTTTCGCAACGCTGAAATCCCGATTTTCCTGTACGGCGAAACCCGCACCTCACGCCATATTCCGAACGACGTGCTGCGTGAACTGCACGGCTTCATCCATATGTTCGAAGACACGCCGGAATTTATCGCGCGTTATGTCGTGCGCGAAGCCAAGGCCTATCTTGATTCACTGCCGCCGCCGTTCTTCCGTGCGCTGGTGCATTACGCCGCCGATGGCTCGTACTCGTGGCATTGCCCCGGCCACTCCGGCGGTGTGGCGTTTCTGAAAAGCCCGGTCGGCCAGATGTTTCACCAGTTCTTCGGTGAAAACATGTTGCGCGCGGACGTGTGCAACGCGGTCGACGAGCTCGGCCAGCTGCTCGACCACACTGGCCCGGTTGCCGCCAGCGAAGCCAACGCTGCGCGCATTCTGCACGCCGACCATTTGTTCTTTGTCACCAACGGCACGTCGACCTCGAACAAGATCGTCTGGCACAGCACGGTCGCGCCGGGCGATATCGTTATTGTCGATCGCAACTGCCACAAATCGATCCTGCACGCGATCATGATGACCGGCGCGATCCCGGTGTTTCTGATGCCGACACGCAACCACTACGGCATCATCGGCCCGATTCCGAAATCGGAGTTCGAATGGGAAAACATTCAGCGCAAAATCGCCGCGCATCCGTTTGCCAAAGACTCGAAAAACAAACCGCGCGTACTGACAATTACCCAGAGCACCTACGACGGCGTGTTGTACAACGTCGAAGAAATCAAGGAAATGCTTGACGGCAAAATCGACACGCTGCATTTCGACGAAGCGTGGCTGCCGCATGCGGCGTTCCACGATTTCTACGGCGATTACCACGCCATCGGCGAAGGCCGTCCGCGCTGTGTCGAGTCGATGGTGTTCTCGACCCAGTCGACGCACAAGCTGCTCGCCGGCCTGTCGCAGGCGTCGCAAATCCTGGTGCAGGATTCGCAGACGCGTGCACTCGACCAGTACAGCTTCAATGAAGCGTATCTGATGCATACCTCCACCAGCCCGCAGTACGCGATCATCGCCTCGTGCGACGTCGCGATTGCGATGATGGAGCCGCCCGGAGGCACCGCGCTGGTCGAGGAATCGCTGGCCGAAGCGCTCGATTTCCGCCGCGCGATGCGCAAGGTCGATGAGGAGTGGGGCGTCGATTGGTGGTTCAAGGTCTGGGGCCCGGATTACATTTCCGAAGAGGGTATTCCCGAACGCGAAGACTGGATTCTGAAAGCCGACGATCGTTTCCACGGTTTCGGCAATCTGGCGCCGGGCTTCAACATGCTCGATCCGATCAAGGCCACCGTGATCACCCC
>JBEVMI010000074.1:0-4329 GCA_040508685.1 Spongiibacteraceae bacterium | reverse complement strand
AAGGGGGCAAAAGCCCCCCTGGTTTTTTGTGTTGCCTGACCATCAAATCTGCCGCGTAGGCCAGCTTATTTGTTGGCTTCTTTCACGGCATCAGCGGCGCCTTGGGCAGCGTCTGCAGCACCTTGAGCAGCATCAACAGCGGCTTCTTGGGTTGCATCAACAGCTTCTGCAGCGGCTTCGGTCGTCGCATCTGCTGCATTTTGGGCGGCTTCGGTAGTGGCTTCTGCAGCACCTTGAACGGCTTCGGTGGTGGCTTCAGCGGCTGCTTCGACGGCGGGAGCCGCTTCTTCTTTCTTGCCGCAGGCGGTCAGGCCCAGGGCGATAACGAGAGAAGACAGTACGAGTACGCTCTTTTTCATGTTGCTCTCCGTATTTTTTGGGGGTGGGTTGAGCGGTGGCGTCAACGCGCCGCGCCAGTCTACTGAGGCAACTGCACCCACGCAAGGCGCGCAACCACGTGTCTCTACACAAAAAATCACAAAAAAAACCCGCCTTGCGGCGGGTACCCTCTACCGGAGGATCATCATGGTCAGCGTAAAGCCATTTTCTGGATGCCCGGCACAATCCCGAAACCATCCCACCAATCGGTGCGTCCTTCGCGCCAGCCGGCGACCCATTGCTCGCGCATGCTGCCTTGCCGGTGCGGACAGAGATCTCTGCGTCTTCCATCGAGTCCGGCACGGTAGCCGTGTTGAAAGGCGCGTTCTGTCAGATTTCTTTTCAATGTCTTCATAAAGTGTGACCTCGCTGACGACCGTTTTAAGTGACGCGCCGCCCCCGGCAACAGACGTTGCCGAATCACAGCACGCTTAAAAATTATCAAACCGACTGAGGAGGATCGGAAGTAGTCGGATCAATAAAAATGGAGAGCCGGTGTTTCTTTCACCCCGTCGCCGGTGCGGTGGTAAACTCGCCGCCCGCGCCGCCGACCCCAAAGATTTCCCGATGTACCTTAATGAGGGAGTCCTGTTGTGGGAAAGCAACTCTCCGTCCGCGATGAAAGCAAAAGCCCGTGTTAAGCGTCGACAGTTAATGTCGTATAGGCTGCCAGCTTTTATAGCAGGGGTGGTTATAGGGAAAAAAACCTGCGCTGGCATAAGGGCTTACGGAGTGCCCCCAGTTTTCAAAGAACGCCCGGTTCGTTTTATCGGGTTATCCATAGCGACAAATTCTAGATAGCGACCTGACCCCCAATGGCCGACCAGCTGACCCTTTTCGCAACCTGTCCCAAAGGCCTCGAAGGGCTGCTTGCCGATGAACTGGTGGCGCTCGGCGCCGAGAAATTGAAGGAGCGTGTCGCCGGCGTCAGCGTCAGCGCGACCTTGGCGGTGGCGTACCGGCTTTGCCTGTGGTCGCGGCTGGCCAACCGCATCCTGCTGCCTCTTAATACCTGCAAGGTCGACAGCGCGCAGGCGTTGTACGACGGCGTTAATGCCATCGCCTGGCCGGAGCATTTCACGCCGGATGCCACCTTCGTGGTCGATTTTTCCGGCACCAACGACGCCATCGCCAATACCCAGTTCGGCGCGCAAAAGTCCAAGGACGCCGTCGTCGACCAGATGATGCAGCGGTTTAACGCACGCCCCTCGATCGATATGCGCGAGCCGGATTGGCGCCTCAATGTGCATCTGCATAAAGAGGAAGCGGTTGTCAGCATCGATCTCAGCGGCGACAGTTTGCACCGCCGCGGTTATCGGCTGGATGGCGGTCTCGCGCCCTTGAAAGAAAATCTGGCGGCGGCGTTATTGCTGCGCGCGGATTGGCCCGGTGTCGCCGCGCGCGGTGGCGCACTGCTCGATCCGATGTGTGGCTCCGGCACGCTGTTGATCGAAGGCGCGTTGATGGCGATGGATATCGCGCCGAATATCGCGCGCGAGCGTTGGGGTTTCGGGCGCTGGCTGCAACACGATGCAAAATTGTGGGCGAGTGTCCGCGATGATGCGGTTGCCCGTCGCGAGCGTGCGTTTGCACGGCAGTGGCCGGAAATTCGCGGCTACGACACCAGCGGCGGCGCCATTCACGCGGCCGAAGAAAATATCGAACGCGCCGGGTTGACCGGACGCGTGCGCGTGATGCGCAAGGATCTCGAGGCGTTTGTGCCGCCGACCCACCAGGAAATCATTCCCGGCCTCGTCATCACCAATCCGCCTTACGGCGAGCGCCTCGGCGAGCAGGAAAATCTCAAACATTTATATGCGCAGCTCGGACAGCGTCTGCGCGAACATTTTGTCGGCTGGGAAGCGGCGGTGTTTACCGGCAATCCCGATCTCGGCAAAACCATGACGCTGCGCAGCTTCAAACAATATCGTTTGTTTAACGGAGCGATCCCGAGCCAGTTGCTGCGTTTTCATATCCAGGCGGAAGCGTTTGTCGATCGCACGCGCGCACCGATTTTGTCCGTGCGTACAGATCAAGCCTCCACGCTGGCAGTGGAAAGTCGCGAGCCGCCGGTAGCAACCGCGCCAGTGCCGCATCAGGACCTCAGCAACGGCGCGCAGATGTTTGCAAACCGCCTGCAGAAAAATCGCAAACGTTTGCAAAGCTGGATCAAGAAAAGCGGCGTCACCTGTTACCGTCTGTATGACGCCGACATGCCGGAATACGCCGTTGCCATCGACTGGTATGAGGGTTATGTGCACGTCGCCGAGTATGTCGCTCCCACCAGTGTCGATATCGCCGCGGCGGAATTGCGCCTGCGCGATGTCATCTCCGCGATTCCGTCGGCGCTGCAGATCGATCCTGCGAAAGTCATTCTGAAGCAGCGCACCAAACAGCGCGGCACCGATCAATACCAGAAATTCGACCAGCGCGGAGAGTTTCGCGAAGTGCGCGAAGGCGCGGCGCGCCTACTGATCAATCTCACCGACTATCTTGATACCGGCCTGTTCCTCGATCACCGGCCGGTGCGTTTGAAGATTGCCGAACTCGCGCGCAATAAACGTTTTCTGAATTTGTTCTGTTACACGGCGACAGCATCGGTGCACGCCGCGCTCGGTGGCGCCACGACGACCACCAGCGTTGATCTGTCGCGTACCTATCTCGATTGGGCGCGGCGCAATTTTGCGTTGAACGGCATGAGCGATGCGCGTAATCAGGTCATACAAACGGATTGTCTGCAATGGTTGCGCGATTGTCGCCAACGTTATGATTTGATTCTGCTCGATCCGCCGACCTTCTCGAATTCCAAACGCACCGAAGAAACGCTCGACATACAGCGTGATCACATCGGCCTGATCGACGATGCGATGGAAATTCTCGCCAGCGATGGTGTGCTGATTTTCTCCAACAACAAACGCCGCTTTCAGTTGGATGCACAGGTCTCCGAACACTACGAAGTCGAAGAGGTCACGCGCTGGTCGCTCGATCCCGACTTCGAGCGCTCTACGCATATTCACCAGTGCTGGTTTATCCGCCACCCGGTGGGTGAACAAACCGAAGCGCCCAGCCCGTGGGACAACGCCCGCCCCCAACACCGCTAAAGCGTGCAATAAAACGGTGTCATGTTGAGCTTGCAGCCGTATTTGGTGCTCAATGCGGGTGCGTTTTAAGGGGTAGCGCTTCGCGGCAGCGCAACTGCAGTTGACCGGGGAAACTCAATCATCATGAATGCCCGCCAACCGACGGCGACTGAACTTTCCACCTCTACCTGGCCCGCGCAATTGCGCTTGTGGCTGGAGCAGCGGCCGCAGATCGGCACGCGTCTGGTCGAGTGCACGCACAGCGGCCCGCTGCGCATTCAGCGTCCGTTTTATCCGGAAGGCAGCGATTGCGCACACCTCTATATATTGCATCCCCCCGGCGGCATGGTATCCGGCGATGACCTCGCGATTGATGTACAGGTTGGCGCACACGCAGCGGCATTGCTGACGACGCCAGGCGCTGGCCGGATTTATCGTGCGCGCACCGCCCAACCGGCGCGACAGATACAGCGTGTGCTATTGCATCTGGAAGAGGGGGCGGCGTTGGAATGGCTGCCACAGTCGACGATTGTGTTCGACGGCGCCGATGTGTTGCTCGATCTCCAGGTCAATCTCGCCGCGAACTCTTCCTTTATAGGGTGGGAAACGATCTGTCTTGGCCGCCCCGCCAGCCAGCTGTCGTTCGAGCGCGGCCGTATCGAACAACGCTGGCGCGTGCTGCGTGACGATGTGCCGCTGCTCAACGATCGTCTCTGTATTCGCGGTGACGATCATTTACGCAATGCCGCGTGGGGGCTGCAAAAATTTCCGGTCTATGGCACCTTCCTTGCTGTTCCCGGTGCGTCGCAATCGGTATCCAAAAACGTCATCGAAACACTGCGCGAATTAATCGCAACTCACGGTGCCGATC
>JBEVMI010000060.1:0-9732 GCA_040508685.1 Spongiibacteraceae bacterium | reverse complement strand
CGGATCAATTGATGGACGCGCTCGCCGCCGATCTCGTGCAAACGCTCAGTCTCGATACACGCAAGATGAGTATGCAGCTGGGCGAGCTAAGTGAAATTACCGGGGATATTGCGGCGTTTTTGTAAACGCCGGTTTGCCGCCGTAATTAAATGGATCGAAACGATTGTCCAGCATCACCACCCAAGCCGTCGAACACGTACTCGGCAGCGGATTCGCATACCACCCGAACGGAATCATGTAGCGTTTGCTGGCATAGAGATAAACGCCTTGTGCCGGGGTTATCAGCTTATTGAAATCCTTCGGAGTGTCTGGAAAGCCGGCGCTGGCGTAACGATCTCCTCGCAGATTGCCAAGTGCAGCCAACATGGATTGTTCATCACTGCGCAACGAGTCGACGTAACCGCGCGCAACTGCGTAGTCGGCTGCGGTTTTAGGGAAACTCCCGTAATACGCCAGCATGTTGCGCACCGCAGCAATCGCACCCGCCGTCCACTCCGCCGACATGATGCCTTGCCGGTAATTGCCGGCGGCATCAATGCCGTTGCCATCGAGATCGGAAAATCCCACACCCCATAAATTTTTGCCGACGCCGTATCCGCCCCAGCCTTTGGTTTTTTGCCAGTTGTTGAATGCAGCGCCAAAGCCAAACCATTCGTCGATTTGTGCGGCGCCGAGTGCGGCGATGCCCCAGGTGTTGACGTCGACGGCTTTGGGATGCAGGCGCGGTCGCCACGACGCGGAAACCGCGGGGCTGTTGGCAAAACCGCCCTGCATGAATTCGCCGTCGCGCCACGCGAAGTTTTTGAAAAACGACAGCAGTCCCTGGGTGCTGCGATTCGCGCCCAGTTTTCCGCCCTTGATCATGGCGTCGATCAGGGTCAGCGCATCGCGTATTTTAATTTGATCCGCTGGCGATAACTGTTTGTCGTTTGCGCGTGTCGCCAGCAGGGTCTGCCGCAGAATATTCAGGCCCGCGTACAGCGAGAAATTATTTTCCACGGCGACTTCGTAGGGATTGACCAGATCGTCGCCCTGATTCGCCACCGTGCCCTGCGGGGCGTAATAAAGCGCACCCAGTTCGGATTGCATCGCCGCGAAGGTCGGCAAAATAGCGAGCGCGTTTTGTATTGCCAATTCCCGAAACGGTACGAATGGTTTTTTCTGTTCGACGTGATAGTGCAGATACGCGGCCTGCAACGGCCCGATCAGAAAAGCCCACGCATTTTCACCGCTGATCGGCTTCCAGTCGGTCCACGATATTTTTCCGCGCTGATATGCAGAGTTCGTCAGCGGCAGGCCGGTGGCCTTGATCCAGTCGTCGTAAAGCGAATCCAGCAGGGGATCGACTGATAACCAGGCCCGCGGCAGTGTCCGGAATACAAAGGCCCGAGCGGGGTCTTCGACAATCGTGCCGTTGTAGCGAAAGGTATTGGCATGCGTGAGCGCGCGGTACTGATGCGGTACCGCCGGTTTGGCATCGCCGCTGTAACCCAGCTGCAACAAGCGATTCTGATTGCTGACCAGCGCGTAGGCGTCTTCGCCCCCCGGAATCGCAAAACCGTTGCGCACGCGCCCCACCATTACCGCGATCTGCCACGTCGCCCCGTCGTAAATGTTGACGCCGTTGTGAATATTGACGCGTTCGGTTTGCAGATCTCCCGCGACATTTTTGTCCGGACGCAGGGTGTATGACTGCACATCGTAGAAATCGGTGATGCCACAGACGGCAGCACTGCCCTGACAGACGTGCTCGCCCCAGTAGGCAGCGCTATCGACAAAACTCAGCGGCAACCGCCGTCCGCGCAATTCACTTGCGGTTGCCGCGTAGAGCGCCCCGCCCTGTTCGCGCGCGCCGACCAGAAAACCATAACTCGCCTTCAAATCGGCAGGCGCGGGCTGCGCATGGCCGATGTGTGTATGGCTGAAGGCAACCGCGAGCGCTGCCAGTGCCAGCCTGCTGTGTTTGCACGCTTTCGTCATATTCCACGCCTGCTCTTGTTAAAAGGGTTGGCCTTGACAGCCCGGCGCCCGCTTTGTAGCGTGCGGCGATGAATCGAATCCTCTGTGCCGCGCTGATCCTCACTTTTGCCTTCGTGCAAAGCTTGTCGCTGCATGCGCATCTTCCGCATGCCTACGATACGCATCCGACGCAGATCGATCATGACAGCATTCACGTACACAGCCACGCTACCGATGCCGGAAGCGACGATGTTCACGAGTATTCCGATGCCGTGCAAATCGACTTGCTGGCTGCCACCGCAACCCGCGCTCAATCCGGCCCGCCGCTGACGTTCGCTCTCACAACCGTATGGGCTTTGATACTGATCGTGCTGTGGGTCTGCATCAGCCGCCGACCACTACCGTCACCACCCGCCTGCTTCGCCCCCCCGCCACACCGGCGCCCGTCGCCACGTGCACCACCCCGCTAACCTCCCGATTCACTGAACACGAAATCCGTCACGCCTGCGCGTGATCTTTGCCTTGGGAGGCATTTTTATGAGTCGGTACTGGATACGCCGCTATCGCGCGTGTTGCGCCGTGTTATTCCTGGTTTTACCTGCCGCCGGCAACGCCGCCGATGCGTCTGCGCAGCGCGATACGCTCAGTCTCGCCCAGGCCATAACGGCGACGGTTGCACGCAATCCCGAGCTGCAAAGCTCCGTATTCGGGTTGCGCGCGGCCGACGCACGCATCACGCAGGCCGCGATCCGGCCGAATCCCGAACTGTCCCTGCAGCTGGAGAACTTCGGCGGCAGTGGCCACGTCCGCGGTACCGACGCGATGGAAACCACCTTCATGTTGTCGCAAGTCGTCGAACTCGGCGACAAACGCGACGCGCGCGAGCAGGCGGCCCGCGACGGTTATGCGCTGTTATCGGTTGAAGGCGAAGCCAGGCGACTCGATATTCTGGCGGAGGTGACACGACGTTTCATTCACGTCGCATCCGACCAGGAAGAGATCGCGCTCGCGCAACGCGCAACGGCCCTCGCCGAAACCACATTGCGCGCCGTTGAAGCGCGGGTAAACGCCGCCAAATCTCCCGCCGTCGAAAGACATCGCGCGCAGATTCTGCTCACCCGCGCCCAAGTCGCCGAGGAACACAGCGAACACGAGCTGCTGTCGTCGCGGCGCAAACTGGCGGCGATGTGGGGCGACCACGAAGCGGATTTCGGCAGTGTCCGCGCCGACCTGTTTCAGTTGCCGGAACCTGGTGATTTCGATGCCCTGCTGGCCCGCCTGAAAACCAATCCCGACTTCACCCGCTTCGCGCATGAACAACGCCTGCGCGATGCGGAATTGCGGCTGACGGAAACAAGACGTGTCCCCAACATTGAAATCGGTGCCGGTATCCGGCAATTGCAGGAAACCGACGATCACGCCTTCGTCGTATCGGTTTCGATGCCCCTGTTTACCGGCAGTCGCCATTCCGGCGCCGTCGCCGAAGCCAGCGCGCGGCAGGCTCAGGTCACTGTCGACGAACACGGCGCCCTGCTGCGCGCGCAGGCGCAGCTGTTCGAGCTGCATCAGGAATTGCGGCACGCGCTGACGGAGGCGACTGTTCTACGCACGAAAATCCTGCCACAGACCGAATCGATTCTGCAGCAGACCGAATACGCGTACCAGCGCGGGCGTTATTCCTATCTCGACTGGATCGCTGCCCAACGCGAGCTACTCGATGCACGCCGCAGCCTGATCGAGGCCTCCGCCAATGCGCATCGTTATGTTGCCGAGATCGAGCGCCTCACCGGCGAGTCACTGACAGTCGGCAACGCATCGCACTTCTATCGACATGAAAACTTGCAATGAGCACCGGTCATGAGTACCTACCATGAGCAATTACCATGAGTAACAGCATGAAAAATTTCATCTTCGTAGTTTCCGTTTTGTTGCTGGCTGCATGCGGCAACAGCGACGACCACTCGCATGCCGATCAACACCATACCCACGATGAATCGGCCGCAACCACCGAACCGGCCAAAGGGCCGCATCGCGGACGTCTGCTGCGCGATGGCGATGTCACCGTTGAAGTCGCGATTTTTGAAACCGGCGTGCCACCTGAATTTCGTGTGTATGTAACGCAGGCAGACAAACCGGTTGCACCCGCCGCCGTGAAATTAACGATTGAACTGACACGGCTCGGCGGTGCGATCGACCGGTTTTCATTTGTCCCCGAAAGCGATTATTTGAAAGGCACCGGCAGCGTCGTCGAGCCGCATTCTTTCGACGTCAAAGTAATGGCCGAACTGGCCGGCAAACAATATGTCTGGACCTACGCATCATACGAAGGCCGCACCACGATCACTGCCGATATGGCCGCCGAGGCGGGCATAAAAACCGCGGTTGCCGGACCGGGCGTTCTGCGCGACACCATCAGGCTGCACGGCAGCATTGTCCCCAACGCCGAACGCGTGCGCAGTGTCATCGCGCGTTTTCCGGGGCCAATTCGCGCCGTGACAAAACCGATCGGCGCTGTGGTGAAAGCCGGCGAAACGTTGGCGACGGTAGAAAGCAACGACAGCCTGCAGACCTACGCGGTGACCGCGCCGATTGCCGGCGTGATTACCGAGCGCCACGCCAATGCCGGTGAGGTAGCCGGCAGCGAACCGCTGTTCGTGATTTCCGATTTCTCGAGCGTCTGGGCTGAACTGACTTTTTTTGCGCGGGACCGCGCGCGCATCCAGGTCGGCCAGCGGGTAAAAGTCACGGCGGTCGATGCTGATTTATCGGGTGAAGGCGTCATTGCGCATATCGCGCCATCCGGCAGCGATCAAACACTGACGGCACGCGTCGCCCTGACCAATACCGATACACGCTGGATACCGGGACTGTTTGTCAGCGGTGTTATCACGGCTGGCGAGAGCGCCGTGCCACTGCTCGTCGCCAATTCGGCGCTGCAGGGTTTCCGCGATTTCGCCGTCGTTTTTGCACAAATCGGCGACAGCTATGAAGTGCGCATGCTCGAACTCGGGCGCAGCGACGGCGACATGACCGAAGTGCGGGGCGGACTCGACCCCGGCACCGTGTACGTCACCGGCAATAGTTACCTGATCAAAGCCGATATCGAAAAATCTGGCGCCAGTCACGACCACTGATCGCCGGCGTAGCCGCTTGAGCTGTCATCAGGATAGAAAAAATCATGATAGAAAAAATTATTGCGTTGTCGCTGCAGCGGCGCTGGTTGATGCTCGGCATCGTTTTTATTGTTGCTGCCTACGGCGTATTCAATTTCTTCCGTTTGCCGATCGATGCAGTGCCGGACATAACCAACGTGCAGGTGCAGATCAACACCGAAGCCGATGGTTATTCGCCGCTGGAAACCGAACAGCGTGTGACCTTTCTGGTCGAGAACGCCATGGCCGGTTTGCCGAAACTCGATTACACGCGTTCGTTGTCGCGCTACGGCCTTTCGCAAGTAACCGTAGTCTTCAAAGACGGCACCGATATTTATTTTGCGCGGCAAATGGTCGGTGAACGTATCGCGCAAGTGCGTGGACAATTACCGGCCGGACTGGCGCCGACGATGGGGCCGATCGCTACCGGTCTCGGTGAAATATTCATGTTCACCGTCGACCCCAAACCCGGCGCCCGAAAAAACGATGGCACGCCCTTCGATGCGATGGATCTGCAGGATGCGATGCGCTGGATCGTGCGCCCGCAACTCGCGAAAGTGCCGGGTGTTACCGAGGTCAACAGCATTGGCGGCGAAGAGCGTCAAGTCATCGTCGCACCGCAGCCCGGCACGTTACTGGCTTACGGTTTGACGCAACAGGATCTGGTGGATGCGCTCGCACGCAACAACAGCACTCGTGGCGCGGGTTATATCGAACGCAATGGGGCGCAATATTTAATTCGGTCACCGGGCCAGGTAACCGATCTCGCCGATGTGAAACGTGTCGTGGTGAAGACCGTTAGCGGCACCCCGCTGACACTGGGTGATGTGGCCGACATTCACTGGGGCGCTGCGCTGCGCACCGGTGCTGCCACCATGAATGGTGAAGAAGTCGTACTCGGCACCGTATTTATGCTCGTCGGCGAAAACAGCCGCGATGTTTCCCGTGCCAGCGCAGCGAAATTGGCCGATATCCAAAAAAGCCTGCCGGCAGGTTTAGAGGCCAAGGCTGTCTACGACCGCACCACGCTGGTCGACAACACCATCGCTACCGTGCAAAAAAACCTGCTCGAAGGTGCAGTGCTGGTGGTCGCGGTTTTATTTCTATTGCTCGGCAATTTGCGCGCGGCATTAATTACTGCGGCGGTGATTCCACTCGCGATGCTGATCACCATCACGGGCATGGTGAAAAACCAGGTCTCTGCCAACCTGATGTCGCTGGGAGCCCTGGATTTCGGTTTGATCGTCGACGGTGCGGTCATCATCGTCGAGAACTGCATACGGCGTCTGGCTGAGGCGCATAAAAATCGCAGTACACCGCTAAATTTGCGCGAGCGTATTGAAACCGTTTACGCGTCGACGACCGAAGTGATCCGCCCGAGTTTATTTGGTGTCGGCATCATCGCCGCCGTCTATCTGCCGCTGTTCGCACTCACCGGTGTGGAGGGCAAGATGTTCCAGCCGATGGCGGCCACGGTGGTGATGGCGCTGATGGCGGCGCTGGTCCTTTCATTGACATTCGTGCCCGCAGCGGTGGCGCTGCTGCTGCGCGGGCACATCGAAGAAAAGGAAAATATCGTCATGCGTGGCGCCAGCCGGCTGTATGCGCCGCTGCTGACATGGGTCATCCAATGGCGCAGTGTCGTCGCGATCGTCGCTGCGATTCTGGTGGTGTTGTGCGGTTTGCTGGCTACGCGTCTCGGCAGCGAATTTGTGCCCAACCTGGATGAAGGTGATATCGCGCTGCATGCATTGCGAATTCCCGGCACGTCACTGACGCAAGCCGTTGCGATGCAAAAAACGCTGGAAAAGGAAATTGCAAAATTTCCTGAAGTCGAACGCATCGTCGCCAAACTCGGCACCGCGGAAGTCGCCACCGATCCGATGCCGCCGAGCGTCGCCGATACCTTTGTGCTGCTGAAAGACCGCAGCCAGTGGCCGAATCCTGACAAATCAAAACTGGAACTGGTGAACGAGCTGGAGGCGGCGGTTAAAAAAGTCCCCGGCAATAATTATGAGTTCACGCAACCGATCCAGATGCGTTTTAACGAATTGATTTCGGGTGTGCGCTCGGATCTGGCCGTAAAGGTTTACGGTGACGATCTCACCGTGCTGGCAGAGCAGGCGGAGAAAGTCGAAGCCGTGCTCAGCAAAATTTCAGGTGCCGCGGATGTAAAAACCGAACAGACCACCGGCTTGCCGATGATGACGGTTACGCCCAAACGTGAGCTGCTCGCGCGCTATGGGCTGTCCGTCGCTGATGTGCAGACCGTCGTGGGAACCGCATTCGGTGGCGAGCCGGCGGGCACGTTGTTCGAGGGCGATCGACGTTTCGATATTCTGGTGCGGCTGCCGGAATCCTTGCGCAATGATTCGCGCGCCATCGAACAACTCACCGTCGCGCTGCCGCAGGGGGGCTACGTGCCACTGCACGAAGTGGCCGCTGTCTCGATTGCCGAAGGGCCCAACCAGATCAATCGCGAAAACGGCAAACGCCGCGTGGTCGTGACCGCCAACGTACGCGGACGCGATCTCGGCGGTTTTGTCAGCGAGGTGCAGCGCCGCGTCAACGCCGAAGTGCAATTGCCCGCCGGTTACTGGCTCGAATACGGCGGCACGTTCGAGCAACTGCAATCCGCCAGTCAGCGCCTCGCCATTGTGGTGCCGGCAACGCTGGTGATGATTCTCGGATTGCTGCTGTGGGCCTTCGGCAGCTGGCGCGATGCGCTGGTGATTTTTTCCGGCGTGCCGCTGGCGCTGACCGGCGGTGTGCTCGCGCTCTGGATGCGCGGCATACCTCTGTCGATATCCGCCGCCGTAGGATTTATCGCGCTGTCCGGAGTCGCGGTGTTGAATGGACTGGTGATGGTCAGTTTTATCCGTCGCCTGCGCGAAGAACATCGCGACCTCGAACAATCCATCATCGAAGGCGCGATGGTGCGGCTGCGACCGGTATTGATGACGGCACTGGTCGCAGCGCTGGGTTTTGTGCCGATGGCGCTCAACACCGGCATTGGTTCCGAGGTGCAGCGCCCGCTCGCAACGGTAGTCATCGGCGGCATTATTTCGTCGACGCTGCTGACGCTGCTGGTATTGCCTGCACTTTATCGACTGATGTATGGCAGAAAAACTACAGCAGCCAGGGCGCAATAAACGCAAAAAAAACACCCGTCATAAATATCGCCACCGAGACGATATAAACCCGCTGTGAACTTTTGCGCGCGCGCGTACACAACAACGCCAATGCCGGATCGAGCGGACACGGCAGGTAACGCGCGCGCCACTGCATCGCACCGGACAACACCAGCATCACCGCCGCCGCCATAAATACCGGTGTTTTATGCGCCGAAAACCACACCAGCTGCGGCACATGGGCAACCAGCGACGACAGCGCAGCGCCGGCGCCGAGTGCCACCAGCAAAGCCGGCAACGCACAGCAGATCAGCGTGCCCCCGCTGGTGAACAGCGCCAGCAACGACGTCATGCGCGCCGGCTTAAGAGTGTCGGGATCGAACTCTTCCATCGCTCACTCCTGCGTCAAACGCGCCTTGATGCTGACCGCCGTCTCCTGGACGACTTCAATTTTCGTCACGTCGTAACCGGCATCCTTGACCAGCGCGGCGATCACGTCCGGCGCCAGAGCCTGCCCCTCCTTCACCTCGACGGCGACGACTTTCTGTTTAAGATTGATGTATACATCCTGGGTTTGCGGCAGTGCGCGCACTTTCTTTTCGATGCCTTGCGCGCAAAATGCGCAGACCATGCCGTTGACATGCGCGGTGATGGTTTGTGCGGCCTGCGCTGCCGTGCCGAATGCCAGCAATACAATCAGGTAAATCGCTTTCATGATGGGTTCCTCATTACGTCGTTTAGAAAACTTTTCGTCAAAAAATAAACATAAAATTAAGCCGGGGCTGACTGAAGTTATTGACGCCAGCCTCGACAAAATAATTTTTGTTGATCAGTCGCAGCATTGGTGTCACTTCGATCTGGTCCGACAGCTCACGCATCGAACGCGCTTCGACAATCAGCCACGGCTGGGTCTGCTCGTACTCCGCCTCGAAAAACGAGAAGCCGGCACGCGCAGCGCTATAGTCGTGATTGATACCCGATGCGCGGTAGAGCCGATGCATCGCGGATAGATAAATCCGCGTCGTCTCGTAGTCGGCCTGCAAACCCGGTGAAATCGCGGCGCGCTCTTTGCCGTTGTCGCGAAGCCGTTCACGCAGGTTGTCGTGATCGCTTAGTCGCATCGCACCGACACCACCGACAAACCACAGATTGGCCTGTGCGCGGGGTTGATTCCAACGCCGCAGCAGCCGTGTGTAGGTCAGCTCGGCGAGATCGCGGCTTTTGCTGTCATCGTCGGCGCGCATATAGGTTTGCGAAACACCGATGGCGTCGCGTGACGTCAGCGCGTAGTTGATAAAAACTTCGCGCCAGTTCGGCCCGACATCACCCATGGTCATCCAGGAATCCTGAAAACCCATCGGGCCGGCCTGTGTTAGCACAGGCAATAACGCCAACAATGTAACCGCGCTCACCCGCCATCGTCGGATCAATTTGCTGAATGACATTTCCACTCTCCCTATCATGCAGACACAAAACGCCGGCGCAGCAAT
>JBEVMI010000027.1:0-5151 GCA_040508685.1 Spongiibacteraceae bacterium | reverse complement strand
AGTATTTCTTCAGTTTCCGCCCAGCTCATTTTCAGCTTGCGTTGTGTAACAGCCGCAAGTTCGTTGAGAACCTGCACGCTGATGGTGCCGCCCCCTGGCAACAATTTCTTCGGCGCGATCAGCTTTGCCCATTTCTGTGGAGAGTAAATAGAGAATAACGTTGGTATCTATAAAAGGTTTATCTGCCTTCACTCAACTCATCCCTGTCGAATTTGAAGTCCGCGGGCAGCTTGCCCCGGAATTTTTTTAGCTTTTGCAGTAGGTCGTGGACCCCGGGTGATTTGCGGACTTCGAATTTTCTGGACTCGGTGACCACGATTTCAATGTTGTCGCCTTCCTTGATTTCCAGCGCTTCAACTATCGCTACGGGTAGCCGCAAAGCAAGGCTGTTGCCCCATTTGCATACTTGCATGATCGATCACCCCCAAAGATATACGTAGGCTGATTGTATATCTTTGGGGGGGGGGGCGATAGGTGTCGGGCTCAATGGCGATCAGTGCATCCGCATCGACAAATCCACCGCCCTGACATGTTTCGTCAACGCCCCGCTCGACACATAATCCGGCCCGATTTCAATCAGCGCCGCGATTGATACTGTTGATACACATGGCCTGAGATGTTGCTTTGCGCGCAATCCTCCGACTTCGACGTGTTGCTAAGGAAGACAACTTTTACATTGCATGAGCGTGCAATTTCACGCGTAGCGCACGCATGACTTTCCATACGGTTGAAAACTCTGGGTTGCCATCGGCAGAGAGAGCGCGGTAAAGACTTTCGCGCGAAAGTCCCGAATCGCGAGCCACTTGGGTCATGCCGCGAGCCCGAGCGATATCGCCAAGAGCCACGCGCAGCAGGCTGCCATCGCCCGGATCTTCATCCAGGCATGCATCTATGTAAAGGGCAATATCTTCTTCGGATTGCAGATGATCTGCCGCGTCCCAGCGAGAAAATTTTCCTTTCATGAGTCGTCACTCCTTCCATATGGCGGCCATTTGTTTTGCGGCTTTAATATCTTTGGTTTGAGTGGATTTATCGCCACCGCATAACAACACGGCAATTCGGTTGCCCTGCTGTAAAAAGTAAACGCGGTATCCAGGTCCGTAATGGATTCGCAGCTCGGAAATTCCATTACCCACGGGCCGCACGTCGCCAGCATTACCTATGGATAGTCGTCGAATTCTGGCATTGATCCTGGCCACAGCGGTGCGGTCGACTAAATTGCGTATCCAGTGCTCAAAAGCCTCAGATTGAATGATTTCAATCATGGTGATGAGTGTAGCCCATGGGTTACGATGCGGGCAAGCTTGGGCATTTCGGATCCTTCCGATGGGGTGAATTGTTCCGTAGCAAATGAGACGCTGTAGTTTGTCGGTTTCGATGCTCTCGGTAATCAGCTAACCCGCATCGACAAATCCACCGCCCTGACATGTTTCGTCAACGCCCCGCTCGACACATAATCCGGCCCGATCTCAATCAGCGCCGCGATGGATTCCGCCGCCACATTCCCCGATATCTCGATCTTCGCGCGACCATCAACCAACGCTACAGCCTGTTTCGCATCCGCATGCGAAAAGTTATCCAGCATGACGATGTCGGCGCCCGCATCGAGCGCCTGGTTCAGCTCCGCAAAATTTTCTACTTCGACTTCTACCGGTTTTCCCGAATGCAACTCGCGCGCCTTGGCGACGGCGTTGGTTATGCCGCCGCACGCAGCGATATGGTTTTCCTTGATCAGGAAGGCATCGTAGAGACCCATGCGGTGGTTGTGGCAGCCGCCGCACATGACGGCGTATTTCTGCGCGGTGCGCAGGCCGGGCAGGGTTTTGCGGGTGTCGAGGATTTTGATCGGGGTGCCGGCGACGAGGCGGGCGAATTCACCGGCGGCTGTGGCAGTGCCCGACAGTGTTTGCAGATAGTTGAGTGCGGCGCGTTCGCCGGTCAGCAGGCTGCGGGCGGGGCCGTGCAGTTTTACCAATAGTTGATCGGGTGCGACGCTGTCGCCGTCATCCACCTGCCAGTCGAGCGTTACGCGCGGATCGAGCTGGCGGAACACGGCGTCGGCCCAGGCGCGGCCGCAGAAAACGGCGGGTTCGCGGGTGATGATGGTGGCGTGGGCGAAGCGGTCGGCGGGGATCAGTTCGGCGGTGATGTCGCCGCTGCCGATGTCTTCGGCCAATGCGATGGATACGCTGCGTTCGATGTCGGCGCGGATTTGTTGAGTCAGTTCGGGTTTGGGCATGGGTGTGGGCATTCGTTTGGAAGTCGATAGAGTCGGTGGTTTGACGTTGTGCGTTTTAACGCTCGCCGGAGTTTAGCATCCGCCAGTTTTACGGCGCCCTGATTTTGCATTTTTCCCTTTACTTTCAGGTGTTTTTGCAATTTCCAACAGTTCTGTGTGATGCGCATCAAGATACGTACATTTTGCCCGAGGTGCGCTGTGGCCGCTGATATATTGAATATCGAGAAGCCCCCTTTAGGTTGGTGTTTCTAGTGCACAGATAGCGGCTTGGTATTCCCTGTAACAGATCGTTGATGATCGGTGAGCGTTCATGACTGGCCCGCGTTCCAAAGTGGTTCCCTTCAAACCCGGCGCAGGCGGCGCGGGTAAACAGAAGGACGGCATGATGGATGTCCCCTCTGCTCCCCTGCAGCGTTTGCAGGAACGTTGCAAACCACTGCTGCAGCAGCTGGTGCAGGCGCTGTTCGATCACGCCGACGACGCGCTGTTCGAACTCGCCGACAAGGCCGTCAGCAATATCGAGCAGAACCTGTATTTCGAGTCGATGCGCGAGGTGCGAATCAAACGCCGCGGTATCGAACAGGCACTCGTGCGCGATTTGCTGGAGGCGTTTCGCTGCCTCGGGCTCGGTATCGAAGTCGAAAACAGCGGCCCGTCGACGGCGGATGAACAGGCGCCCTCCAGCCTGGCGCTGGTCGATCACGACGAACTCGAAGAGATGGTCGCAATCGACGGCATGATCGCCAAGGCCGAAAAAGAATACGGTCACGCGCTGGTGGCGTTGAACGCGCGCCTCGAAACGCTGGTGAACGGTTTTGCCGTCACCCTGAAAACCAATCCCGTAGCTCCCGCCCGTCTGTGCAACAGCTTCCTCGAAGCGACGCATACGCTGGAGCTGGATATCAAAGCCAAGCTGGTGCTGTTCAAATTATTCGACCGTCACGTCATCAAGGACCTGGGTGCGGTGTACGACGCGGCGAATGCGCTGCTGGTCGACGAAGGTGTATTGCCGCGCATGCGTCGCGGTGCGCGCACGGCAGCGCCCAATCCTGGATATTCCGCTGCAGCGGACAGTGAAGCCGAACAGGTATTTGAGGGGTTGCAGCAATTGTTGAATCAGGCGCGTCCGCAGCATGCCCAGCTCCATTCAGACCAGCGCACCGGCCTGATGGCGCCGGGTCTCGCACCGGCACTGCCGCGCGATGCGTTGATGCAGCTGCTCGGCAGTATTCAACAACAGCAGATTTCCTGGCTGGCGCAACAACAGTCCTCGATCATGCGCGGTGTCGCGCCGCAGCAGTTCGATGTATTGCAGGTGCTGAATCAGCTGCTGCAAAGGAAGTTGCCGAATCATGTCGTCAGCATCGGCCAGGTCGACGACGACGCGATCAATCTGGTGTCGATGTTGTTTCAGTTCATCATCGAAGACCGCAATCTGGCGGCCCCGATCAAAGGCCTGCTGGCGCGCCTGCAGATTCCGATCCTGAAAGTGGCGATGCTCGATAAAACCTTCTTCAGCAAAGGCGGTCATCCCGCGCGCAAACTGCTGAATGAAGTGGCTAACGCCAGTCTCGGCTGGATCCCCACAGGCGCCGTCGAGCGCGATCCGTTCTATATCAAGATCGAGGCGGTGGTCGAACGCGTCGTCAACGATTTCAGCAGCGAAGTGGATTTGTTCCAGGATGTGCTGACCGATTTCATCGCCTTCGTCGAAATGGATCGCCGGCGCGCGACCCTGGTCGAGCAGCGCACGATCGACGCCGAGGATGGCCGCGCCAAATCCGAGCTTGCGCGCATCACCGTGCAAGAGGCGATCGACCTCAAGGTCGGCGGTGCGCAATTGCCTGAAGCCCAATTGCCTGACGCAGTAAGGCGCTTGCTGAACGACGGCTGGAGCAATGTGCTGTTCCTGATTTGCCTGAAGGAAGGCACCGACAGCGAAAGCTGGCAGTTGGGTCTGCGCACGGTCGACGATTTGCTGGAGAGCGTCAGCTCGGTCGACACGCTGGTCGATCGTGCCCGCCTGCTGCGCATGCTGCCGACGCTGCTGAAAAACCTGCGTTCGGGATTGAGCAAGATCGGTTTCAACCCGTTTGAAATGAATCAGCTGTTTGCGGATCTCGAACAGATTCACTTGCAGCGTTTGCGGCGCGAAGACACCGCATCGCTGGTCGCCTCGGAACCGGATGCGGAGGTTGCCCCGGTGGTTGCTGCGGCGCCGGTTATCGCTGTGGTCGAGCCGGCACCGGTCGAGGTGGCTAAAGCGGCAGAGCCGGTCGCCCGGCCCGCTGTTGTGGTGGCAACCGTTGCGCCCAAGGTTGCTGCAAAAATGCCGGCCGAATCGAGAACGCTGGACGAAGTGCTCGACGGTCGCGAGCAAATGCAGACGATCGAAACGCTGGAGCGCGAACTGGCCGAACAGCTCGGTGCGTTCACCGATCTGGATCATGCCGACCTCGAACACGATGACGGCACTAAAAAACTGCTCGCAAATCTTGCGCCGGAATTTGCCGCGGTCGCACCGGTCGCAGAAATACTTCCCGATACTGATCGGGACTTGCTGGCACGTATCGATCATCTGCAAGTGGGTGGCTGGGTTGAATTGCAGCAGGATGGGCATCCGGTGCGCTGTCGTCTGGCAGCGGTGATTCGCGCCACGGGCAAATACATTTTTGTAAACCGTGCGGGTATCAAGGTCGCTGAAAATAATCGTGAGGGTTTGTTGCAGGCGTACAAGGCCGGCGTGCTCAATATCCTCGATGACGGCCGTCTGTTCGATCGCGCGCTCGAATCGGTGATCGGCAATCTGCGTGAAATGAAAGGCCGTCATCCCGGCTGATCGACTCCACGGAGCAAATCGCACAGGCCCTGGTCGTTCGACGCAGGGCCTTTTTGTTGGCTTGCGGTATCAT
>JBEVMI010000259.1:0-9358 GCA_040508685.1 Spongiibacteraceae bacterium | reverse complement strand
CGTTCGATCGTCGATTGCACGGTGCTCAGAGTTATCCCGCGTTCAGGCTTGATGTGTGACCACAGTTGTTTGGCGTCGAGTTCGCCGTGCGCCCACAAGTGGTTGAGCACAGCGATTTCAAGATTGCCTAATTGCAGGGATTTCACTCGTCGCTCCGAAACATATCGCAACACAGGGGCTGGTTATAAAAAATTTCATGATTGAAAAACTGGCCGCCGCTCGAACTTTGCGTGCCGGCGGATACGTTCGGTATCTTACCGCACGCCGTCGCTGACGCCCAAAACAGAGGTTCCGCGATGTCCTGCAAATTCAATCGGAAAATTCAAATGATGAAACAAGCAGCGATGCTGTTTTGCATAATCTCCCCGACAGTTTGCGGGATGGCCTTTGCTGCAAAGCAAGAAACGCTGGAGTCGGTCGACGTAGTCGGACACTATGAAAACACGGTGGGTACCAGCGACGCCGCCAGTGCGGGCAGTGTCACTGCGAAGTTGCTGGAGATTCGTCCCACGCTGCGTTCTGGAGAAGTGCTGGAATTTGTTCCGGGTGTGATCGTCACGCAACACAGCGGCGGCGGCAAAGCCAACCAATATTTTCTGCGCGGATTTAATCTCGATCACGGCACCGATTTCGCGACCAGCGTTGCCGGCATGCCGGCCAACATGCGCTCGCACGCGCATGGTCAGGGTTATACCGATATCAATTTCGTGATTCCCGAATTGATCGAGCGCATCGATTACCAAAAAGGCCCCTATGCTGCCGAAAACGGCGATTTCGCCAATGCCGGTGCAGCGCAGATGAAATTGTTCAATCAGTTGCCGCGCGGGATTGCCAGCCTGACGCTCGGCGAAAACGATTACGCGCGCGCGTTACTGGCCGACTCCGTCAGCGACGAGCGCGGCACTTTTTTATACGCGGTCGATCTCGCCTATAACAACGGACCGTGGGATGAGCCGGAAAATTTTCACCGCAATAATGCCGTGCTGAGATATAGCCAGAGTGAGAGTAGCGGCGATATACACGAGCAGGGTTTCAGTTTAACCGGCATGGCGTACAGCGCACGCTGGACAGCTACCGATCAGATTCCGCAGCGCGCGGTCGAGAGTGGATTGGTCGAGCGGTTTGGCACATTAAATCCTGACGATGGCGGCGAGACACATCGCTACAGCTTGTCGTTCGAGGGGTTTCGCAACGCTGTGAGCGGACGCAGCGCGTTAAATATCTACGCGATCAAATCGGATCTGGAGTTGTTCAGCGATTTTACCTATAAGCTCGATCATCCCGGTGATCTCGGTGCCGATATCGATGGCGACCAATTCGCGCAGCGCGAGCGGCGGCAGGTATTCGGCTTTGATGCCAGCCATACCTTTGTCGGCACGTGGGCTGGCCTGAACAGCGACACCACGTTGGGCATCGAGACACGCTACGACGAACTCGATCCGGTCGCGTTGTACAGCACAGTTGCGCGGCAGCGTGCAGCCGTTACCCGCGAGGATGAAGTGCAGGAGTTGAGCGCCGGGATTTTTGTCGCCAACACCACGCGCTGGTCCGACTGGTTGCGCACGATTGTCGGCGCGCGTTTCGATGCGTACGATTTCGATGTCGACAGCAACGTCACTGAAAACTCGGGCGGCGCCGACGACACCATCACCTCGCCGAAACTGTCGATGATTTTCGGGCCGTGGGCGCAGACCGAATATTTCCTGAATTATGGCGAAGGGTTTCACAGCAACGATGCCCGCGGTACCACGCAGCGCGTCGCGGTGGGCAGCGGCGATTCGATCGAACCGGTGACGCCACTGGTGAAATCGCGCGGCTCCGAAATAGGCTTGCGCACCGAGATGTTTCCCGGCTTGCAAAGTTCGCTGGCAATCTGGCAGCTCAAGCTGGATTCGGAGCTGGTATTCGTCGGCGACGCCGGCGATACCGAAGCCACTCGCGCCAGCAAACGTTATGGTATTGAGTGGAACAACCACTACAAGGCCAGCGATTGGCTGCTGATCGACCTCGACCTCGCCGCGTCGCATGCACGCTTCGTTGAAAATGATCCAGCAGGCAATCATATTCCCGGTGCCGTGGCGCAGGTCGCCTCGTTCGGCGTCAGCATCGTTGACCTCGGTCCATGGTTCGCGCAATTGCAGGTGCGTTACTTCGGCCCGCGTCCTCTGATCGAAGACGACAGCCAGCGCTCCGATTCAACCGTACTGACTTATCTGCGAGTGGGTTATCGCGTCGATCCGAGCTGGAAGCTTGCGGTTGACGTGTTCAACCTGTTCGATCGTGAGGTCAGCGACATCGACTATTACTACACGTCGCGCCTGGCTGGCGAGGATGCGGACGGCATAGATGATCGCCATTTTCATCCGGTCGAGCCGCGCACGATACGCGGCAGCGTCGTGTACAACTTCTGATGCAGCGTTCCTATAGGCGTCGCGGGTCTTTTAGTTGGTAACCCGGTTGACTCGCCACATCGCTGCGACATCATGTCGCATTCTGGTGGCGGCTCCGCCTACCTACAATGCCGGCATCATTTTTGATGCTGGATCAAGGTCATGCGGCGGAAGTTTGTTGGCGGTGCCATCGCAGTTTGTAGCAGCGCTTTTTTCCTTGATGGCTATAGCCACGCAGATACCGCCATTCAGATACCGCCCGTCGATCTGCTCGCTGCCCATTATCGGCTCGATACCGTCGTGGTCTCCGCCAGCCGCGCCGCCACGCCACTGAACCAGACGCCGGTTGCCATTGCCCAGTTAGATCGCGCCAGCATTGACGACAAGGCGCCCGCCTTTACCGGGGAAGTGCTCAACACCATCCCCGGCGTGCACATGACGGATCTCGGCAACGAGCAGCACAGCATGAGCATCCGCCAGCCGATGACGACGGCAGCGGTTTATCTCTATCTCGAAGATGGCATTCCGCTGCGTCCGACCGGCTTGTTCAATCACAACTCGCTGTACGAAGTGAATCTGCAGGGCACCGGCAATGTCGAGGTGATGAAAGGTCCGGCGTCGTCGTTGTACGGCAGCAACAGCGTCGGCGGCACCGTGAATTTTCTGACCCAGGCGCCGAGCCTGAATTTCACCGCAAAACTCGGTGCGCAAACTTCGGACGAAGGTTACTGGCGTACCGACGCCAATGTCTCCGGAACCTCCGGCGATTTTGGCGGGCGCGTGTCGGGTTATGTGTCGCGCCGCAATGGCGGCTGGCAGGATTACAACGACGCCGAAAAGGAATCGCTGACCGCGCGCGGCGACTGGCAGGCCAGCGACAGCACCACGGTGAAATCGGTGTTCACCTACAACCATCTGTACACCGATATGCCCGGTTCGTTATTTGAGACGGATTTCAAAACCAATCCCGGCAAAAGCTACAACCACTTCACCTATCGCGAGGTCTACGCGAGCCGCGCCAGCATCGTCGTCGACGGTGATTGGTTTGAAGTAGGTGGTACTACGCTGACCGCGCATGCGCGCGATAACAGTACCGAGCAGAATCCGAGCTACAGCGTCCGCATCATCGGCGGCCCGAACAGTACGGTTGCCAACGGCCGTCTCAACGACAACGATTTCACATCGCTCGGTTTTGATGCGCGTCAGCAATTCGGTTTCAGCTGGCTGGACAGTCGCCTGGTGGTAGGCCTTAGCGCCGACGACACCGACAACGATTATGTCGAGGACAATACCGCCATCGTTCGCGATCCGGCGTCCGGCGAATATCTGCGCGACAGTTTTCTTTCCTCGCGCCGCGATTACAACGTGCAACTCGAAAATCGCGCCGCTTATGCGCAGTACGAGTTCAGCCCACTGCGCGATGTGCGCGTGGTGGTCGGCGGACGCTACGATAAAACCACTTACGACTACACCAATCACTTCGCACCCAGCACCGCCAGCGGCGCACCTTCCGAAACCCGCGACTTCAATCATTTCAGTCCGAAAGCCGGCGTGATCTGGTCGCCGCTGCCCGAACACAGCTTCTATTTAAATCATGCTGAGGGTTTTGTACCCCCGGAAGTCAGCGGGTTATACGGATCGCTGGCGGTACCGAATCTGAAAGAGAGCGTGTTTATCAATAATGAGCTCGGATGGCGCGCGACCTTCCTGAAAAACAGGCTGCGCCTCGATGCGGCAATTTATCGTCTCGACGGCGAGGATGAGGTGGTCAGCTACGCGATATCGACAGGCCTCAGCGAACCGCGCAATGCCGGTAGCACTCGCCATCAAGGCATCGAATTCGGTGCGGCCTGGAATATCACGCCGGAGTGGCAGGCCGATGTCGCCATCGCCTACAGCGAACACGAATACTGCAACTATCAGGCGAGCCCGACGCTGGATTATTCCGGCAACGATATTCCCCTTGCTCCCGCGTGGGTCGGCAACACGGAAGTGCGCTGGACGCCGGCATTCTGGTCCGGCTTCAGTGCCGAGCTGGAATGGTCGTATCTCGGCGCTTACGAAATGGATAATGCCAACACCGTCGACTACGGTGGTTTCAATCTGTTTAATTTGCGCCTCGCCTACGACTGGCCAGTGTGGCGCCTGTGGCTGAAAGGCGCCAATCTCGCCGACAAACATTATGCGGAAACCGCATCGTCGAGTTTTAGTGGTGTCGGTCCGTATTTGCCGGATGCGCAGAACAGTTATTCGCCCGGCAATCCGCGCACGGTATCGTTGGGTGTCACTTTTCTATTTGGTGAGTAGACGTTTCTATCCGGTTTAATTTTTGCCACCGCGACGCGGTGGTTTTTTGTTTAAGGCATGGTTCGGAAAGTCATCATGAAAAATTTGGTTCTGCTCCACCGCTGGCTCGGCGTGGTTGCCTGTGTCGCGGTGTTGATGTTCGCCGGCTCCGGCATTCTGCATCCGGTGATGAGCCGGTTGCAGCCGCAGCCCGCGCAATTTATACCGCCGCGGGTCGAGTTGCCGGCATCAGTGTTGCCGTTGCGTGCAGTGCTCGATAAAAATCAGATCGATGAATTTTCTGCGGCGACGCTGCTGCAGTTACCGGATAACGCTGCGTATCGCGTGCAAACTGGTGCTGGTGTGCGTTATCTGCGCGCGGACAATGGCGATGAAATCGGCGATGGCGAGCGTAAACATGCGGAATATCTGGCGCGCCACTTTCTTCACGGACAGCTTCAAGAAACGCTTCACGGAGCTAACCAAGACAAAGATTCCATCGGCCAGCCGCTCGCTATGACCCAGGCGGCACGCATTGACAATTTCGATGACGATTATGTATTCGTGAATCGCCTGCTGCCGGTGTGGCGGGTCGAGTTTGCGCGCGACGACGGTATCCGCGTGTATGTCGATACTGCCGGCAATCGGCTGGCGACATTGACGGATCGGCCAAAACGGATTTTTCAAACCTATTTCCGCGCGCTGCACAATTTTGAATTTCTCGAAGGCCAGCCTGCGCTGCGCCTGACGGTGATGCTGGTGTTGTTGTCCTCCGCGTTTTTCACCGCGGTTGCTGGCGTCGTGATGTATTTTCGCTTGCGGCGTGCCAGTCAACGGTTACAACGGCTGGCGGTGCGGCGCTGGCATCGCCGTCTGTCGCTGGCGGTTGCGGTGGTCACATTCAGTTTCACGCTCAGCGGTGCCTGGCACCTGCTGCAGTCGCAGGTGGAGGTCGCCACGTCGACCCCGCCGCCGACATTATTTCAGCGCGAAGAGCTGGGTGATGTCGCGATCGATCAGGCATTTGGTTTGTTGCGGGTGGCGGGCAAGCCCTGTTATCGCCTCAATACGGCGGTGCAGCGCGGCGGTGAAGCAGAACACGAACACCATCATCCGATGCCTGCCGGCAAGCCGGTCGCGACACCGGTCCCTGATTGTATTGATACGCAGTCGTCACAACCGGTGGCAGACGCGCTACCCACTCTCGCCAAACAGCTTGCGCGTTTTTATTCCGGCAGCACGGCGCCGATGACAACGCTGGAGCAGGTCACGCGCTTCGAAGGGGAATACGGCTTTATCAACAAACGTCTGCCGGTATGGAAAGTACAATTCGAGGGCGACGCGACGCGCTGGTATGTCGAGGTGGCGTCCGGGGCGCTGGCTTTGCGCGCCGATGCAAACGCCGCGCGCGAAGGCTGGTTCTTTTCGATTTTCCACAAGGCGCGTTTTATCGTCGATCCCTACAAAAATCTGCGCGATGGATTTTTGATGGTGGTGGCGCTCGGTTGTATCGCGGTGGCGTTGTTGGGGTTGTGGATGTTTATCCGGCAGCTGCTTATTCAACGGTCACGTCGCGGCGATCCGATTGCCGTTTGATCAGGCGGCTGACGACGATGCCGGCCTCAAATAAAAACCACATCGGCAATGCCATTAGCGTCTGCGAAATCACATCCGGTGGCGACAGCAGCGCGCCGATGACGAAACAGCCGACGATAACGTAGGGACGTTTTGCGGTCAGCGCTTCGACGGTGGTGACACCCGACCACACCAGTAAAAAAGTCGCGATCGGGATCTCGAAGGTGCAGCCAAAGGCGAGCAGCATCTTCAGCGCCATATCGAGAAATTTGGTGATGTCCGGCGTGTAGGCGACCCCTTCCGGGGCGATCTGGCTAAAAAATCCGAAGATTACCGGGAACACCGCGTAATACGCGAAGGCCATGCCCGCGTAAAACAGCAGCACGCTGGAAACCAGCAGCGGCACCGCGAGTTTCTTTTCGTGTTTGTACAAGCCCGGCGCAATGAATCCCCATATCTGAAACAGGATGTACGGCACGCAGACCAGCACGGCGGTGACGGCGGTCGCCTTGAACGGCGCGAAGAAGGTAGCGCCGACGTCGGTGGCGATCATGCTGCTGCCCGCTGGCAGCAGGGCGCGCAGCGGTTCGGAAATAAACGCGTAGATGTCGTTGGAAAACGCCATCAGCCCGCCCAGCACCACCATGACCAGCAGGACCGTGCGCAACAGGCGGTCGCGCAACTCCTTCAGATGGGCAACCAGAGGCTGCGGGGTGTCATTGTTATTGGCGTCGGTCATGCGAGGGGCAAATTAGTGGGTGCTGGGTAAAAGGATATTATCAAGAGTTGTGCACATTTTTATCGGCGCCCGGAGCGGCAGCGATGGCTGTTTCCGTTTTGGTATCTGCCCGCGCGTGAATGCTGTTTTCGATTTCCCGATCCTGCTGTTCGAAATTCTGCTGGCTGGTGCCGGTCGTGTCATTGTGTTTGAAATCGCCGTGCGGAATGGCCATCTGAGCCGCGTCGATTTCCGCCTGCTCTCTTTCCATAAGAAAATTATCGCGCACGCGCTGGTCGACGTCGTACGGCAGTTGGTCCAGTTCACGCTGGGCGTCGGTGAGGTCTTTTTTGACGTCGCGCAGGCTTTCGAGGATCGACTGGTTATGAAAATCGCGTTTGATTTCATCGACGCCGACTTCGCGTTCGATATCCGCGCGGACCTGATTGAACGAGCGCCGCGCCCGCGCCATCCATTGACTGGCGGTACGTACGGCGTGGGGCAATTTCTCCGGTCCAAACACCAGCAGCCCGACTATCAGGATCAGTAGCAGCTCGCCGAAGCTGACATCAAACATGGCGGATTACGATTTGTTCTGGTCGTTGGCGTCGGTCTTTTCCGCGCTAACGGTTTCCGCCTTGCCGTCGATGGTGACGCCCTGGGCGTCATGCTTTTTTGCCAGCTTGTCGTCTTCGGTGCCAACGTTTTTCTTGAAGCCTTTGATCGCGGCACCGAGATCGCCGCCGAAATCCTTGAGGCGGCGCGAGCCGAAAATCAGAAAAACGATGAGAAGGATCAGCAGTAATTCGCCAAAACGTCCGCCCATGATGGTGTCCTCAACAATATTGATTGGAATTTCAGCGCGCTGTTTGCGCTGCGCTGTCGAGCTTGAGTTTGGCTGTCGCGATTAATGCGCGGCGGAATCAGGATCAGCTGTTTTCCCGCGACGCTTTCTCCGCCAGCCCCGATAAATCAAAACGCCGTTCCAGTTCCTGCAGCACGGCGCGGTAATCCTCGCCGAGATGCGACAACATCACCAGCGTGTGAAACCAGAGGTCGGCGGTTTCGTAAATCACATCGGCGTTGTCGCCGCTGCGCTGAGCATCCTTGGCGGCGATGATGGTTTCGGTGCATTCCTCGCCGATTTTTTTGAGAATCTTGTCCAGCCCCTTGTGGTGCAGCTGGGCGACGTATGAACTCTCCGGAGCCGCGTTGTTTTTGCGCGCTTCGAGGACGCCGGTCAGCGCGGCCAGTACTTGATCGACAGACACAGGATCGGTCACGACACGCGCCCTCCGTAAATCGTTGCCGGATCTTTGAGAACGGGATCAACCGTGTGCCATTCACCCTCGCGCAGAACGCGGAAAAAACAGCTGCGCCGACCGGTATGACAGGCGACGCCGCCGATCTGTTCCACTTTCAACACGATGACATCGCTGTCGCAGTCTAGCCGCAGTTCACGCAGTTGCTGGATATGGCCGGACTCTTCGCCCTTGCGCCACAGTTTCTGACGGGAGCGCGACCAGTACACGGCGCGGCCTTCACTTGCCGTCAGCGCCAGCGCCTCGCGATTCATCCACGCCACCATCAGGATGTCGCCGGATGCGGAGTCTTGAGTGACAGCAGGAATCAGGCCATTGCTGTCCCAATGTACTTCGTCGAGCCACGGGGTTATTTGTGCAGACATAACGGGGGATTTCCGCCAAAACAGGCCGGCATTGTGCCACAGCCGTGCGCGCCGCCACATGGCCGCGTGCCGGGGCTGTTGCCGGAAGGACAGGCGGCGTGCAGGGGTTGCCCAGTGGGGTGATGCGGTCGACAGTTTCAGCCTGGCAGCGGAACCTGCGGCGCCGCCACCGCGATCATGCGTTGGTAGGCCGGGCGCCCACGTACCCGCTGCAACCACGCGACAATATGCGGGTAGCCCGCGAGGCTGATTTTCGGCATGCGCGCCATGAAGGCAAAATTGAATTCCATCATGATGTCGGCCGCCGTGAAATGACTGCCGGCGAGGAAGGGATGCAGTGCCAATTCGCTATCGACATATTGGCGCATTGCCTCCGTGCGCGCGGCGATGTCCTGCAAGACTTTCGAGTCCGCCGTTTTGTCGCCGAGCACGCGGCGCACGCGCAATTCGCCGAGCATGTCCGCCATGGCTGAACCTTCAGCGTAATGCAACCATTGCAGATAACGACCGTAGTCGGGGCTGTCTACCGAGGCCGCGAGTTTGCCGTTGCCGTAGCGATCGATGATGTATTCGACGATGGCACCGGATTCAATGATGACCTGTTCGCCATCCTTGATCATCGGTGCCTTGCCCAGCGGATGAATTTCCTTCATCGCGGCTGGCGCGAGACCTTTTTCGCGCAGAAATGTTTTTTGCTCGTAG
>JBEVMI010000419.1:0-4673 GCA_040508685.1 Spongiibacteraceae bacterium | reverse complement strand
CCGAAATCCGCGCCGCGGTGGGCGAGCGGTTGACGGTGTTGATCGACAGCGGCTTTCGCCGCGGCACCGATGTGATCAAGGCACTGGCATTGGGCGCGCACGGCGTGTTGTTGGGGCGCGCAACGTTATATGGCCTGGCGGCGGCGGGCGAGGCGGGGGCGGCGCATGCACTCGGCATGTTTCACGCGGAGATGGCGCGGACACTGGCCCTGCTGGGGTGTCCGCGATTAGCGGACTTGAAGGTCGATCAACTGCGGTTGATCAGTTCCGGCCAATAACCTCGAATTCGAGTTCATAACGGCCCGCGACCGCCGCCGCCTGATACAGCCGCGCGGATGGATAACTCGAACGCAGCAGGCGCGCGAGTTGTTCGCGGGTAGCGGTCGGCACGCCAATGCCGCAGTACACGGCGCGCAGTTCGTGCGCGGGAAAACGGTGATTGTCGTACCAGAGTGCGGGGTCGCTCTCCAGATCGTCGACGGTGGCGTGATTAAAGCAGCGCCACTCCAGTTCGCCCCGTTGATGAGGGCCTTTCACCAGCAGTTTGGCTTCGAAGTCTTCTTTATCCGGCGCCGTGATGCGGCCGTAGATCAGTTCGAGCTGTTCGCGCTGATTGGTGATCACCGGTGCCTGGCCGGCGTAAGTCACACGCTGCGGAGCCGGCAGGCCGGTGTCCTTGCCGCAGGCAAAACGCAGCGCGAGGCCCCGATGTTTATCGGCGAAACGTTCCCAGCAGGTCGGGTTGTCGGCGGTTTCGCTAAAGCTGGCAATGCGGATGAGGCTGGCCCATTGCCGCCACTCGACGAGTTTCTCCTGGATGCGCTCGACCTGGATATTGGCGATCTGGCCGAGCAGGTCGCGCAACACGTCTTGCGCCTGGTCTTCGTCGATGAATTTCTGCTGTTCGCGCCAGCGCGCCATGATGTTGACCAGCCGGTTATGGCGGCCGGTGGGCTCGTCCGGGCCGAACAACATGATCAGCGCCTCGCGCAGCAGCACGTCGAGCAGCGCCTTGGCGGTGATCCGGGGGTCGGATAAGTGGTTCAGCTCGAACGGATCTTCAAACAGGTGCGGAGCGCTCCAGCGCAGGGTTTGACTGCTGAGGATCTTGAGGCCCGTGTCCAGCGAGCAGAACTTGTACAACGATGAGACGGTATCGACCACGCTTACTCCGTTATAGGGATCTCGTTATGGGGCTGTCGTTGCTGGGTGCGGTGTTATTTTGATCGCGGGGCGGTGCCTGCTTTCGATCGGTGGTTTTATCCGCAATTTCGATAAAAACTGACCCGGTGGCGCGCGCCCTCAAGTAATAGCACATGCGCGCCGCTTTCACCGCCTCGGGTGCGCATGGATAATAGCCCCGCTTTTTCCGCCCGCCTTTTTTCTCGCAGGAGATTCTTCTTGGTCGACACCGCAGCCACCCGCAAGCCCTCGCTGGGCGTGCTTGCGCAGATGTGGCGCTTTATCAAACCGTACCGCTGGCAGGTGCTCGGCGCGACGCTGGCGCTGATGTTTACCGCGGGCGTGACGCTGTCGATCGGCCAGGGTATTCGCATGCTGGTCGACGAAGGTTTTCGCGGTGCCGGCGGCAAAGAGGCGCTGGACCGGTCGCTGCTGTTGTTCGGCGGCTTGATCGGCCTGCTCGGGCTCGGTACGTACGTGCGTTATTACCTGGTGTCATGGATCGGCGAGCGCGTCACCGCCGATCTGCGCACGGCGGTCTTCGATCATATCGTCGGCCTGCACCCGGGCTTTTTCGAGGCCGTGGTCAGCAGCGATATCCAGTCGACGCTGACCACCGATACCACCCTGTTGCAGACCGTGATCGGCTCGTCGGTGTCGCTGGCATTGCGCAATGCGCTCATTCTTGTCGGCGGCATTGTGTTGATGCTGATCACCAACACCAAATTGACGCTGATCGTGCTGGTGTGTGTGCCGCTGGTGGTGTTTCCGATTCTGGTGTTCGGCCGCCGCGTGCGTAATTTGTCGCGGATCAGCCAGGATCGTCTCGCCGAAGTCGGCACCTATGTCAGCGAGGCGATCAAGAACATCAAGGTCGTGCAGGCGTTCAATCATCAGCAGCACGACCGCGAACGTTTCGCCGCGCAGGTCGAGTCCGCCTTTACGGTCGCGATCGGCCGCATCGCCCAGCGCGCGTGGCTGACTGCACTGGTGATCGTGCTGGTGTTCGGCGCCGTCGACGTGATGTTGTGGATCGGTGGCAACGATGTCATCAGTGGCGAAGTCAGCGCCGGCGCTTTGACCGCCTTCGTGTTTTACGCGGTGATGGTGGCCGGTTCGGTCGGCGCGATCAGCGAGGTCTATGGCGATCTGCAACGCGCCGCCGGCGCCAGCGAACGTCTGCTCGAATTGCTCAACGCCAAAAGCCTGATCACCGTGCCGGCACGGCCGCGCGCACTGCCGGCAATCATCAGCGGCGAAGTGCAGTTGCGCGATATCAGTTTCGCGTACCCGTCGCGCCCCGACACGCTCGCGATCGATCGTTTGTCGCTGCTGATTCCGACGGGTCGCACCACCGCGCTGGTCGGCGCCAGCGGCGCCGGCAAATCCACGCTGATCGATCTGCTGCTGCGGTTTTATGACGTGCAGGGCGGCAGCATTACTTTCGACGGCATCGATATTCGCGAACTCGATCCGAGTGCATTGCGCGAACATATCGCGCTGGTGCCGCAGCAGCCGGTGTTGTTCACGGGCAGCGTGCGCGACAACCTGCGCTACGGTCGCGCCGATGCCACCGACGCGCAGATCGAAGCTGCGGCGACGGCGGCATTTGCACACGAATTTATCGTCAGGCTGCCCGACGGCTACGATAGCTTTGTCGGCGAGGGCGGCGTGCGTCTGTCCGGAGGTCAGCGCCAGCGCATCGCGATTGCGCGCGCGTTATTAAAAGATCCGGCATTGCTGCTGCTCGACGAAGCCACCAGCGCGCTCGACGCCGAAAGCGAATTTCAGGTACAGCAGGCATTGGAGATACTAATGCGCAACCGCACGTCACTGGTGATTGCGCACCGGCTGGCGACGGTGGTGAAAGCGGACAATATCGTCGTGCTCGATCACGGTCGTCTGGTGGGGCAGGGCGTGCATCGCGAGCTGTTGGCGACGTCGCCGCTGTACGCGCGTTGGGCCAGCCTGCAATTTGACTCTCAAAACGCAAATGATGACGTGCCTGATGTTGCAGGTGCCGATGTTTCCGCACGCAACTCGTCTGCTAATACTTTGGTGAGAACGCTGTGAACCTCGATACAAACCTCGGGAAACTGGCAGGCAAACATATTCTCTCGGTCGGCCAGTTCGGTCGCGACGAAATCGAGCGCATTTTTGAAGTCGCCGATCGCATGGAGCCCTACGCGCATCGCCGCCGCATTACGCGGGTGTTGGAGGGTGCGATTCTCGGCAGCATGTTTTTCGAGCCATCGACGCGGACGCGTGTCAGCTTCGGCTGCGCGTTCAATCTGCTCGGCGGCGAAGTGCGCGAGACCACCGGTTTCGAAGCGACGTCGTTATCGAAAGGCGAATCGCTGCGCGACACCGCGCGGGTGTTGTCCGGCTACAGCGATGTTATCGTGATGCGCCATCCGCAGTCGGGATCGGTCGCCGAATTTGCATCCGATTCGCGCGTGCCGGTCATCAACGGCGGCGATGGCACCAACGAACATCCGAGCCAGGCGCTGCTCGATCTCTACACCATTCGCAAGGAGATGCGCCATCAGGGTCGCGAGGGCATCGACGGTCTCAGCATTGGCATGATCGGCGATCTGAAATACGGCCGCACCGTGCACTCGTTGTGCAAATTGCTGTCGCTGTTCAAGAACATTTCGGTGGCGCTGATATCGCCGCAGGAATTGTGCATGCCGGCGGAAATCGTCGAGCAATTGCGCGCCGCCGGCCACACCGTCGTCGAATCCGACAATATGGAGCAGAGCCTGTCGGTCGATATCGCCTACGCGACGCGGATTCAGGAAGAACGTTTCGCCAGCGTCGAAGAAGCGATGTTGTATCGCGGCCGCTACCGTCTGAATCAGGCGGTGTACACGCAGTTCTGCAAACCCAATACGGTGATCATGCATCCGCTGCCGCGCGACTCCCGCGCCGAAGCGAATGAACTCGACAAGGATCTCGACGACAACCCCAATCTCGCGATTTTCCGCCAGGCCGACAACGGCGTGCTGGTGCGGATGGCGTTGTTCGCGCTGATTCTCGACGTCGTCGATCAGGTCGATCTGCACGCGCGCGACGTCAACTGGTATACCGAGCGCCGGTTTTAAATGCACAACGATTCGCACCAGCCGGCACCGGGCCGCGACGATGTCGAAATCGTCAAGGACGAAACGGTTTATCAGGGGTTTTTCAAACTCTCCAGGTTCACCTTGCGTCACCGGCTGTTTCGCGGCGGCTGGAGCCCTATTTTTACGCGCGAATTATTTCGTCGGCGCGATGCCGTCGGTGTATTGCTCTACGACCCGAAGCTCGATTGTGTCGCGCTGATCGAACAATTCCGCATCGGCGCCTATCTGCGTCCCGGCACACAGCCGTGGCTGCTGGAAGTGGTCGCGGGTGTTATCGATACCGACGAAAGCCCGGGTGAGGTCGCAACACGTGAAGCGCTTGAAGAAGCCAATTGTACGATTACCGCGCTGGAACCGATCGCCGAA
>JBEVMI010000398.1:0-7621 GCA_040508685.1 Spongiibacteraceae bacterium | reverse complement strand
CTGCTGTCCGTGTGAAAAAATACCTGTACCGACTCCGGTGGGTACACCGAGATGGCATGTTGCAATGCTACCCGGCGATCACCGTGTACAAATTCCTTGAATTGCAGATAAATATCCTCGTAGCTATCGCCACGCATGGTCAGTTCGCATTCGGTCGTAAAGCGGAAGGTCATCGACGGCATCATGCTCTCCTCGTTTTTCAGGGATTTTATGGCCCCTCGAGCATAAGGTGTTTGCAGAGGACTCGATAAATTGTTTCAGTATGAGAACAAATGAGCTAAGCCGCGGATGATCTATCCGCGGCGCTGAACAGTGATGCAGATTTTTGCGATATTTCTGGTTGAAGCCATGTTTGTTGCAGCTACTTGTTGTAGAGGTGAATGAAGTCCCGCACCAGCGGATAAATTTCGTTTTCCCAGCGGCGACCGCTGAATACACCGTAGTGGCCGACCCCCATTTGTACGTGATGTTTTTTCTTGTAGTCGCGAATGCCACTGCACAGTTCCTGCGCCGCCAGGGTCTGACCGATCGAGCAGATATCGTCGCGTTCGCCCTCAATCGTGAACAGCGCGGTGCGTTTGATCTTGCTGCAATCGACGAGCTTGCCGTTGACTTCGAGAACACCGCGTGCGAGTTGGTGTTCCTGGAAGACATTCTTGACCGTTTGCAGATAGAACTCTGCCGGCAAATCCATCATTGCAAAATATTCTTCGTAGAACACGCGAATCGCTTCGGCTTTTTCATGGTCGGGTCGCACCAGATGGGCGTAATACTCAACGAATGAATTGACGTGCCGACCTATGTTCATCGACATAAATGCGGAAATTTGCAGGAAGCCGGGATATACCTTGCGCCGTGCGCCGCGGTAACGCAGTGGCACGGTATTGATGACGTTGCGCTCGAACCATTCGATCGGTTTCGACGTCGCCAGCTCGTTAACTTCGGTGGGCTGAATACGGGTATCGATGGGGCCAGCCATCAGCGTCATGGTGATGGGCTGGGCGGGATTGTCATCCTCCGCCATCAGTGCCACCGCTGCCAGCGCCGGTACCGTTGGCTGACATACTGCTACCAGATGGACGCCCGGGCCGAGTGTTTCAAAGAAATGCACGACGTGCGTAATAAAATCGTCGAGGTTGAAGCGGCCGGCGCTCAGCGGTATGTCGCGCGCATTGTGCCAATCGGTGAGATAGACGTCGTGATCGATCAATAGCGTGCGGATGGTGTTGCGTAGCAGCGTCGCAAAGTGGCCGGAAATTGGCGCCACCACCAATACGCGTGGTTGCACAACGTCGATGTCCTTTTTGAAGTGCACCAGTGAACAAAACGGCGTAGTCTCGATGATCTCCTCGCGGACTGCCGCGTTTTCGCCGCGCACCGGTATTTCATCGATGCCGAACGGCGGCCGCTCGTGCGACAGTCCGGCGAGGGCTACCACGTCGCAGGCCCCGCGCATCATGCGTGCAGACATGCTGTTTTTGGCAGCTGGCCACCACGGCGGCTCGAATAGCGGCGCGTAAATCCGGGCGGCCGAACGAATCGGATTGGTCACGTCCGAGAAGGCTTGGTACATCTGGTAGAGCGGGGATCGCGTGATCATTAGCGGCGCGCACTCCGAAAGGTTGAGGCTCAGACAGGTTTGGTGCGTCAAGCGTAGTTTTAAATCGACTTGATCGCAGAGTTATCGCTCAATTGCGGCTTTCAGGTGTATCGGTATTGAATTGCACACGATGGCTATGATGTCTTCGTTACGGCTCACCGCTAATAGAAGCGAGCAACATGTGTGCCACTACAGCAGGGCGAAAAAGTGTGACTGGTGCGTCTTTTGCAGTGCGTCTTTCCAGTAACTGAAATGAAGCTCTGTCCGCCGGGCATAACATCGTGTTTTCTCTAAGGATCACGTCCATGGCAAACACCACACTCACGATAAGCAGTAAAAACTATTCATCCTGGTCGTTGCGCGGTTGGCTGATGGTGAAGCGCGCCGGTATCCCCTTCGAAGAACACATCATTCCGCCTGACGATCCCGATATGCGCGCGGAAATTCTGCTGCTGTCGTCATCCATCCGGGTGCCAAGCCTTGAGCACGACGGTATCACGGTGTGGGATACGCTCGCTATTGGTGAATTCCTCAATGAGTTGAATCCGAAGGCGGGTTTGTTGCCCGCAGATCAGGCCGCGCGTGCCCACTGCCGTGCAATCTGCGGCGAGATGCATTCCGGCTTCAGTGCACTGCGTTCGGCGCTGCCGATGAATCTGAAAGGCCATTTTCCGGGTTTCAAGATCTGGTCGCGGGCGCAGGCGGACGTCGATCGCATCTGCCAGATCTGGAGCGACTGCCGCGAGAAATACGGCGGTCCTTACCTGTTCGGCAAATCGGTCTGCATGGCTGATTTGATGTACGCACCAGTAGCCACGCGCTTCCATACTTACGACGTCAAACTCGATAAGGAGTGTGCGGCCTACTGCAAGCGGATTCTGTTGCTGCCGGAAATGCAAGAATGGATCGAGCAGGCGAAGCTGGAACCCGACGATATCGACGAGCTGGAGGCCGAGTTTTAAGCGCGGCAACCACTGCCCCAGCTGACCCAAAATTGCGCGCGCCGCGCATTCCCTGCACCGACAAGGGATGCGCAGGTACTGCCGCAGTGCATTTCCGCATCACGCTGCCCATCTATGGGCAATCGCATTTACGCATTAACGGATATTAATCCCGGCCGCGGCGCACCATCGCCGCGGTAATATGTGGCCTGTTGTTGCAGGAGTTCACATGTCTTTCACCCCGGCTTTTATTCCCCCCGTTGATACACCTGAATGGTTTCTTTCTGCGATTGCACAACCCCGGACCTCGCACTTTGCGCTGACCTCGGATGGGATTCGCATTCATTACGTATGCTGGAATGAGCAGGATCGTGACAAACCCGCGCTGCTGTTTGTGCACGGTTATCGCGCGCACACGCATGTTTGGGATTTTATTGCGCCATTTTTTACCGAACATTTTCGGGTGGTTGCACTGGATCTCTCGGGCATGGGGGATAGCGGCTGGCGCACGGATTACGATTATTCGATTTTCCAGGAGGACATGCTCGCCGTCATTGACCATGCCGAGCTGACGCCGGTAACACTGATTGGCCACAGCTTTGGCGGGTCCCGCCTGATCGGTCTGGCGGCAAAACATCCGGGAAAATTAAAGCGAGTTTTCCTGGTCGACAGCATGATTCCGTTCCCGGAAATCGACGAGCCGCGGAGTACTCCGCAGTACGGTCGACCCAAACCCTATGCTGATTACGCCAGCATCGTTGCGCGTTATCGCCTGTTGCCGGAACAGCCAGCGCCGGTGTGGTCGCAGGCATATATGGCGCATCATTCGGTGCGCGAAGTCGAGGGCGGCTGGAGCTGGAAATTCGATTTGAATCTGCCGCCGGGCCGCATCGAATTCGACACGGTGAAACTGCTGCAACAAGTCACGGTGCCGACCGACTATATCTGCGGTGCGCGCAGTGCCATCGTCGAATCGGATCGTGTGCGGCGTATCACCGATACCATCGGCCAGGGGCGCAGTGCGGTGGTTATTCCCGAGGCCTATCACCACGTCATGCTCGATCAGCCGCTGGCGTTTATTAGCGCTCTGCGTGCCTTGCTGATCTGATTCCGAAATGACATGCGAGAATAAAAATGCCTAAACGTGCTGCCGCGGCGATCGAAGTCGGTATTTGCAACAGCGTGCTGGTGTTGTGTCCTGGCGTGCCGGCGCCGCCCGATCCCGCCGCCGATCCGAAACGTCTTCGTTCACGATCGACCGCATGGGGCAGGACCCTGGCCTGTGCGCATTGGCGCCGTTTGTGGTTGCTGTGGTTGATCTCGACGACGGACCGCGCGTGATTGGCAATATCGTCGATTGCCCGTTCGAGCAGTTGCGTGTCGAGATGTCAGTGGAAGTTTTTTTCGAGGTGGTGGACGAAGCACCGTTGCTGCGGTTCCGTCAATTGGCGAGCTAACCTTCAAAGCGTTTAACGAATTCGCTCCGGACTTGCCGGGCGTGGTGCCGGGACCGTGTGGCGCCATGGATGGCGTCACCCGAGCCTATACATGGATGTATGTCGTTGCGTGTCCCGGCAACATGCACGGCAGCGCGCCCTCAATGGACGTCCCAAGGCAGGACTAAATCAGTCTTTCTACATCGGCGATACGAGCGTTCAACGTTACTGTATCCGCGCAGCGCAGAGTTGCGTGACCGACTTTTCTGCCCGGCTTAAAGGCTTTGTTGTAATCGTGCAGATGGCAGCCTTCGATGGCGAGCAATTTTTCTTTGGCGGGAATGCTGCCGATAAAATTGATCATCGCGCTCTCGCCAACTTTTGCAGTACTGCCGAGGGGCAATCCGGCAATCGCACGAATATGATTTTCAAACTGACTGCACTCGGCGCCTTCAATGGTCCAGTGGCCGGAGTTGTGCACGCGCGGCGCGACTTCATTGGCCATCAGGCCGCCATCGACTTCAAAAAACTCAAAGGCGAGCACGCCGACATAATTCAGTTTTTCGATCACACGTCGCGCGTAATCTTCAGCGAGTGTTTGTAGCGGATGATTCGTGCTGGCGATCGACAAACGCAGAATGCCGTCGCGATGGGTGTTGTGCACCAGCGGATAAAAGCGGATTTCACCGGTGCGGCCGCGCACGGAAATTAACGACACTTCGCCGCTGAAATTGACAAAACCTTCGAGCAGGCACGGCACATTGCCGAGCGCCGAAAAACTGCCGGCGACATCAGCGGATGTGCGCAGCACCTTCTGGCCTTTGCCGTCGTAACCGAGCTGGCGGGTTTTTAATACCGCGGGCAATCCCACCTGTAACACCGCGGCATCGAGATCGGCTTGCGATTCAATGTTGGCGAAAGCCGGCGTCGCGATACCGAGTTCGCGGAACAGGCTTTTTTCGAGCAGGCGGTCGCGCGCGGTACGCAACGCATTCGCGCAGGGATAGACGTCGACATACTGTGCAAGGTGCGCAATCGTTTCGGGCGGCGCATTTTCAAATTCGAACGTGACCAGATCGACCTGCTGTTCGAAGTGGCGCAGCGCGTCGGCGTCATCGTACGCCGCGCAGAAATGTTCGCCGACTGCAGCGGCGCAGGCGTCGGTAGCCGGATCGAGAAAAACAAAGTCGAGACCGAGAGGGTGGCCTGCCAATGCGAGCATGCGGCCGAGCTGACCGCCGCCAATGATGCCGATTTTCATGAATGGCTCTTTTAAAAGAATCAATCTACCCGCGGATCGGGATTGTCGAGCACGCTCTGCGTCTGCTGCGCGCGAAAGGCTTTGAGTTTTTGTGCGTACTCGGGATATTTGTTGCCGAGGATACTCGCGGCGAGCAGCGCGGCATTGATGGCACCGGCCTTGCCTATCGCCAGTGTGGCGACCGGAATACCGCCCGGCATCTGCACGATCGACAGCAGCGAATCGACGCCGCTGAGCATCGCCGATTGCACCGGTACGCCGAGCACGGGCAGATGGGTTTTGGCCGCGCACATGCCGGGCAGGTGGGCAGCGCCGCCGGCACCAGCGATGATCACTTCGATGCCGCGGCTTTCTGCGGTTTCGGCATACTGAAACAGCAAGTCCGGCGTGCGATGCGCGGACACCACTTTGATTTCGTGCGGAATACCCAGCTTTTCCAGGGTTTCGGCGGTGTGGCTGAGGGTGGACCAATCGGACTTGGAGCCCATGATCACGCCTACCAGTACGCTCATTACAAAATACCCACGCTTTAAATGAAGAAGCCACGGCGCCTTTTTCGTTCGGCATCGGACGATGCCGGTCAATCGGGGCAGTGGCTTTGCAGATGGAGGCGGTGGAGTTTAGCGGCTGGTGGCGGCTTCGTCGACTGCCGCGCGGGCTGTGGAAGCCGGTTGCTGGAGCCCGGCACAGGCCATGATCAGCGCCATCAGCAGCGTCCCACCCATTGCCAGCGCCATATCCCTCTGCGCGTCCCACTCATCACCCTGAGTGCCGAGATAGGCGACGCCGAGATCGCCGCCGAAGAACGCTGCCGCACCCCATTCGATCACTTCGTAAATGCCTGCGTGTGACATCACGAAAGCGACCACCAGCACATGTTGCAGCGCACGACCGCCGCGGATACGTGGCGTAAACAGCTCCCAGAACAGTGGATACAGCAGTGCGCCATACAGAAAATGCACCAGCCGGTCGAAGTGATTGCGCTGCCAGCCGAGCAGATCGCTCAAGCGCTGGCCGGTCAGGTGTTGCAGCCAATCGTCGTACGGCACCTTGGCATAGGTGTAATGCGCGCCGAGTGCGTGCAGCAGCATGAACAGCCAGAGCAGGGTGTAAGTGCAATTGCTGAAGCGGTATTTGCGATGGAAAATGATCAGCAGTGGCACCGCTACCAACGGCAGCACGTTTTCGAGCATCCAGTCGTAGCGATCCAGCGGTGCAATGGCCAGCGCGATCCAGGCGATGCCGTAGGAGGCGAGCAGCAGGAGCGGATAAATTGAATCTTGACGGCGAGTGGCGGGCGATACGGGCATGAATGTCTTCGACTGATTTTTATGGACCGGTTTTTATAGACCGGCTTTTTTAAGGGTGCAACGAGCTTACCACGACGCTCTCAGTGACCTGCGCTGCCTTTGCGCACGGCTTGCTGCAATTGACTCAGCGTGACACTGCGGGCGATCGACTGACTTTTGCGAATATGTTCGATCATGATCTTGCGCGCGAGCCGCACGTTGCGCGCTTTGATCAGCTGGCACAGCTCGAAATGTTCTTCGTAGGTTTCGAGCACGGCCTTGCGATCGGGAAAACCCAGCCGGCGCAGGATGCGGATGTGGTTGTTGATGTCGCGCAGATAATCGACCAGCACCAGATTGCCACCACCCGTGGCGATGCTGATGTGAAATGCCTCTTCCAGCGTTTTGATTTCATCGAGATTGACGTTCTTTTTGACCGAAGCCGGATTCCATATCTCGCACAGCGTATCCACATCCTCGCCGCTCATGTTCTGGCAGGCGAGTTCGATCGCGGTGGCCTCCAGGCTTACCCGCACATCGTAAAACTGACTGATTTTTTCGATATCGACCGGGCGCACGAAACAACCCTGCTTCGGCATGATGGTGATATGGCCTTCGAGCTCCAGCCGCTGCAATGCCGCGCGCACCGGCGTGCGGCTGACGCCAAAACCGGCAGCCAGCTCCGACTCGGTGATGCGCGTACCGGGATACAGTTCGAAGTCGAGAATTTTCTGTCGCAGTTGCTGATAAATCTTTTGCGACGAAAAATGGTGGGTGGTCATCAGATACGACACTTTTTGCGAGGTTGAAGTTACGTTAATCAGCGCATCGCGCTTTGTAAAGCAAGCCTAGCACCCGCTTGCGCATTATCGGCGTTATTTCTCCGCCCATTTTTTGGGCTTCTGCATCAACTCGATGCACGTGGTGGCGTGCGCGAAACCTGCGCCGATTTTGCAGCGAAGTTTTTCGTTGTCGCGACCCCTTTTGCAACCCTCTATAAACGCGAATGATTTTTCCCGGCCGTGAAGTCTTTGCGCGGATTTTGCCGCGTTGGCATATCTGTTGCGTTCTACGTTGTATACAAGAGTGTGCAC
>JBEVMI010000288.1:0-12845 GCA_040508685.1 Spongiibacteraceae bacterium | reverse complement strand
CTGCACCCGCTGCAGCGCGCGTTCACAATCGACGGTCACTTCGCTCGGGCAATACGCATGCAATAAGGTCGCGCCGTTGCGCGGTGGCGGCGGTGCATCCTCCACCAGCAGTGGTGGCACCGGGTGATGCAGCAGATGGCCGAGGGTGTCGGTATCGGGATACGTCGCGACGATATTTTCGCCGCTGAGTTTTTGCGTTAGAAGCAACAGTTGCGCATCGAAGCGGCGGCCCAGCCAGGCAGCCACGGCGCCGGCGAGCACGGCAAGAATCCCCGCCAGCGTCAACAGATCGCGCGGGCGCAGGTCGGTCAGTTTCGGGCTGGCGCCGCCATCGGCTTTCAGGTTCAGCGTTACACGGCCGATGGCGCTGTCCTGCCAGTGTACGGTGGCGGAATATTCGAGGCTGTCGGCTTTTTCCTCGCCGGCGGCGCCCATGAGTTGCTGCTGCATATCGAACACGGCCGCCCGCTGCACCGAGGGCTCGCCGGCAAATTCAGCGACCACTGCCTGCAAACGCACCGGATCGTTGTCGATCAGGGGGCGGGCCGCATTCGCCGCGAGGCGCGCGGTCAGCGTATTGGCGAGAACCTCGATGCGCGAATTGAGCAATTGCTGCTGGGCCCATTGCGTTGCGGTGAACATGATCAGCGAGCTAAACAGGCATAGCAGGGCGACCGGCAATGCAAATTTCAGGGCCAGCGGCAGGCGGTACCAAAGGGATTTCATCAGCGCGGTGGCTCGGGACAGGGATCGGGCGGCCGCAGTATAGCAATGCTGTGGCGGCCATCTGCGCGCCGCCCTGCATCGGCTACAATCGCCGCCTGTTGATTGTCTGTCGCTGCGGAGTGAGATCCAGCTTGAGAGAAATTATTCTGATTAATGTCGCGGGCCAGGACCGCCCCGGCGTCACCGCATCGCTGATGGCCATCCTGGCGGGCTTCGATGTCAACGTGCTCGATATTGGCCAGGCTGTCATCCACGACACGCTGTCGCTCGGCATGCTGGTCGAAGTGCCGACCAGCGCGGAGTCCTCGCCGCTGTTGAAAGATATTTTATTCCGCTGCCACGAATTGAACCTGCAGGTCCGGTTTACGCCGATCAGCACCGAAAGTTACGAACACTGGGTCGCCGGTCAGGGCAAGGCGCGCCATATCATCACCGTGCTCGCGCGCAAAATTACCGCCGAACATGTCGCCCGCGTCGCCGCGGTGATCGCCGAGTTCGGTTTGAATATCGATCGCATCGAGCGACTGTCGGGGCGGGTGCCGGTCAACGCCACGATCAACACGGAGGTCGCCGAAAAAACGGCCGGTCCACTCGCTCAAGGCAAGGCCTGCGTCGAAATTTCTGCGCGCGGTCCGCTTAACGATGGCGAATTTCGCAGCCGTTGCATGGCGCTGGCCAGTGAGCTCGATATCGACGTCGCGTATCAGGAAGACAATATGTTCCGGCGCACGCGGCGCCTAGTCGTATTCGACATGGATTCGACGCTGATCGACGCCGAGGTTATCGACGAACTCGCGAAAGCGGCGGGCGTCGGCGAGCAGGTTTCGGCTATCACCGAGCGCGCGATGCGCGGCGAACTCGATTTCACGCAGAGTTTCTGCGCACGCGTGGCATTGCTGAAAGGCCTCGACGAAGGTGTGCTCGCGGATATCGCCGGCAAGTTGCGGCTCAACGAAGGCGCCGAGCGGCTGATCAGCACATTAAAAAAACTCGGGTACAAAACCGCGATCCTGTCGGGCGGCTTTAATTATTTCGGCCATCATCTGCAGCAGCTTCTTGGTATCGACTATGTGTTCGCGAATGAATTGGAAATTCGCGACGGCAAAGTGACCGGTGATGTCGTGGGGCAGGTAGTCGACGGCAATCGCAAGGCGCAATTGCTGCGCGAAATCGCAGCGAAGGAAAATATTGCGCTGGAGCAGGCCATCGCGGTCGGCGACGGTGCCAATGATTTGCCGATGTTGAGTATCGCCGGGCTCGGCATTGCGTTTCGCGCGAAACCCATCGTCAAACAATCGGCTAAGCAGGCGATTTCGACGTTGGGGTTGGATGGGATTTTATATTTGCTCGGGATTAGTGATCGGCACGCGGATTGATCAGGCAATATCCGCAAACTCATAATTCATTTCGCGCGTAGGCGCCTGCAAATAGTGGCCCTGGATAAAATCGGCCCCCGCCTGCCACAGCGATGCCAGCACCGATGCATTTTCGACAAACGGAATCACCACGCGCACATCCTGCGCGCTGATCTGCGAGACCAGTTCGCGCAGTGCCTGCATGCCGTTGCCGGTCTGTAGATCGCGGGTAAAACTGCCGTCGAGCTGGACCACATCGGCGCCAAACGTCTTGATGGTTTTGAGGGGGTCGAGGCCGCGCCCAAACCCGCTGTAGGAAACCTTGCAGCCGAGCTGGCGGATCGCGTCGACCAGCGTTTTTGCGGCTTTGGCGTCGTTGGCGACATCGCTTTCGCGCAATTGCAAAATCAGCGAGTCGGCGGGAATGCCTGCCGCTTTTAATGCCACGCCAAGCCAGGATGCCAACGTTTCATCGAGCAGGGCGTTGCTGGACAGATTGACCAGCAGACGTGTGTCGTTGCCGCGCGCGCGATTGACGGCCAGTCGTTTGGTGGCTTCGAGCAAAACCCAGCGATCGAGTTTGGCATTTGCCGCCGAGTGGCCGAGCGATTCGATGAAATTGTCCGGCAGCGTGATTTCATCGGGCGTGTTGCCCTGCAAACGCAGCAGCACTTCGTAGTGTTCACCCTTGGCGCCGCGCAGACCGATGACCGGCTGGAATAGCAGCAGGAAACGATTGTCGTCGATCGCCTCCTGCAGCAATTCGTCCTGGCCCAGTGTCACTGCGCGCGGGCGATCCGGGGCGATCAGCTGGGCGCCGTTGCCGATACCGGGCTTGCCGGATTTTTCGCGCAGCATTTCCACCGCGCGCCAGCTGCGATCAAGCGCCGGGTCGATGGTGTCTGCTTCGATATCGGTGACGCCAATGCTGACCGTCGCGTGGCGGGATTCATCGCCGCAGCTGAATGCCTGTTTGGCAATTTTCAGCGCGAACGATTGCGCCAGCTCCAGCACGCGCTCCGCTTTCACGGCGGGAATCAACAGCGCATAGGCGGTATCGCCGGCGCGTGCAGACAGTGTCTGCGGCGCGAATGGATGTTGGGTGCCGAGAAAATGCCCCAGTTCGGCGGCGAGCTGGCGGCTGGCGCAATAACCGTGCTGGTGGCGCAACGTTTCGAAATCGTCGATCGCGATCAGTGCGATACAACCACTGCTGATCGCCTGGCGTCGCAACCACGTCAATGAATAAAGACCGCTTTCGGGATCGCCGTCGACATGGGGGGCATCAGCGCCGACGGCGGCGGTCTGTTGCAAGGTGATTTGCAGGCACGGTTCGCCTTCGACGGCGGCGCTGCCGAGCGTGAGCTGGGCGGAAAACGTTTCGCCGGCGGCGGTGAGGCCGCGGCAAAAAAACTCGGTGCCGTCACCGGCCTTGAGTCCGGCCTTGAATTTGTCCTGATCCTCCGGCGCGATCAAATCGATGACCGGCACGCAGTCGAGATCGCCGGCTTCGGCATAGCCGAATCGTTCGGCAAACAGGGCGTTGGCGTTGATGATCATGCCGTCGGCGACATAGGCGATCGCTTCGGCGGCATCGCCCAGCAGCAGGCTGTTGCGCTGTTCGGCTTCGTGTAATTGCGCATTGACGGCGAGCAGCCTGCGCCGCAACTCGCTGCTTTCGAGGGCGCGCAATGCGGCGAACATCAGGCGCTGATCGTCGCCGGCCGCCACCACATCGTGAGCACCGGCGCTCAGTAGCGTCGGCAGATCGGCGTCCGATCGCACCACGATGACGGGCAGCGGCAGGCGTTTGTGGTGCATGAATTCCAGCGTCTGCTCGACCGGCAGCGCGGCGTGATGATCGTCGGCGATCAACAGGTCCCAATCGTTGAGCACGTTGGGGGATTTTTGCAGCTGGGTTTGCAGGTCGTCGGCGCTGCTGATGCGATGCGCGCGGGCGACACGACCGGCGGCGCGGAACAGGCTGATCAGGCGTTCGGATTCATTGTCCGACGCATTGATCAGCAGCAGGCGAATCGTGTTTTTGCGAGCCATCGTGTTCCCTGTGTTGAGTCACAGTGTCAATTCAGCGTGTGGAAGCAGCGTTGAAAGCAAGTCCAAACAAAACGGCTGAGGGCTCCCCAGCCGTGACCACCAATCGATCCATGATTTACAAACTGTCCCAAAGGCCGTCAAACCCGGAGTCCGCGCCCGGCGTTTTGGTTTCTGTTCCCGGTCCGGCGGTGGGTGCGCTGGTGCCGATGCGGCGAAACTCGAACTGACTGAAGGCCGTGGTCGACATCAGTCGGCGCACCAGTTGGATACGGGTTTCTTTGTCGCGATAAACCAGCACGATTTTCTGGCCGCTGCGAAACGGCAGGCGCGGCGTGATCAGCGTGGTCGTCTGTCCCGACTGTTTCATCTCGGGCAGCACCAGAACGCGCTGAAATTCGCCCTGCGGTCCGGTCTTCTGGATCACGCGTGCGCCGAAGGGCGTTGCCGTCGGGCTCAGCAGTTCGATGCCCAATTGTGGACCAGATTCCAAAAGCCGCACCCAGCGGATAACGCCGATGCTCCAGTTTTTGTGATTGCGCTCACGGATGCCGACAATCTCGCCGGTGCGTATTTGCGCCGCCGATTCCGGCGGCCATTTCAGACAAAAACCACCGGGGCTGATGTTGACGGTTTCCACCGCATGGAAGCGGTATTTGTCCTTGTCCTTGCTGCCTTCGGCGGCCTTGTGCTGGTTGCGGATGCTGAAGTCGATCGAGTCCACCGAGATCTGCGCCAAGCCGGTATTCAGGAACGGCGAATCCCAGACGTCGCGCGGACGGCTTTCGCGCGAGGGTGTGTCCACGCGCAAAAACGGATTGCCTTGATGATTTTTGGTTTTGACGAAACCTTCTTTGCTCAGCAGCAACGCAAAATCGATTTCGTCGGCGCAGAAGTGATGGGTCGCCGTCAGGCCCAGCGCGAGTTCGATCGGCTCGTTGGCGTCCATGCGCAAAAATGCGCGATTGCTGGCGGTGGTCCAGGCCAGTGTCAGATGCGCGAGCAGGTCGTTGCTGAGCAGGTGTTGGCCGACCAGCGCTTCGTCGTCGGCGTTGCGCTGCTGGTACAGGTGTTCGCCGAGTGCAAGCGTGTCGAGGCCGAGGGTGTGTGCATCGGCGCCACTCTGGCGATGGAAGTGCTCGCGGTAGATCGGACCGTCATCGGTATCGCTGTCGATGACGAACAGACCCTGGTCGCTGCCACACAGGCTGACCAGTCGGCTCCAATCCAGCAGGTGACTGAAGGTCTTGATGAGATCGTCCTGCCGCAGCTGATGGGCGCGAGTGCTGCCGAGCAGCAGGGCGCGCAGATAAGCCGCTTCCAGCGTGCTGTCGCCCGCCTGGACATCGGCGACCGCGAACCGTTCCAGCTGTTGCTCCCACGCCAGCGCAGCGGTCTGATGCAGCGCGTGCCAGCAGCCGCGGCGCGGTTCGCGATACAGCAGCGCGTCGCGCAGCAGGTTGTGGGTGTGATCGACCAGCGCGCGGTGCAGCGCAGTGGCAATGCCTTGCCGCGGTTGGCTGAAACCACTCTGTTTTTCATTTTCGAGGGTGTGCACGGCGACCAGTGTGTAGCCGGTGGCCAGCTCCTGAAACAATACATGCGCGAGCCGGGTGACCTTTTGCGCCTGCTCGGGCAGCACGATCGGCTGATTCAGGTAATGGCGGCGGAGGCCCGCGGCGGCGAAATAAATAGCCGGCCGCATCACTTCCAGCTGTTGTAGGCGCAGCGCCGGCGACAGCGTGACGCGGTTGAGTTCGGTGATGCCTTCGTAGAGCGAGCGCGTAGTCTGGCCGAGATTGGTTTTCGGCAGCGATTCGAGCCACTGCGCGAGCACGGCGGGGTTGCTCTGAGTTGCCGAGGGGGTCCCGCGATCCTGCGTGGGTAGCGAAAAACGTGACGAGAGATCAGTGGTCATGGCTGACGGTTACAACTCCGGGATGCGTGCTGCCAAGGTGCCAGTCAGGTGCTGACGGCAAGTGAAGCGTGCAGGGTCAGGCGGGAGCTTGGCCCTGACTGCAGTGACGAATCCAGTCTAGCAGCTAACGTGCCGCCTGCTCGGCGAGGCAGCGGGATGCACTGAAGGGGTGTGAGTGGAGTTAATGGGAGCGAAGCGGACTATGGCTACCGGCCCGCTAAATATATTTGTCCTTTGCTTCGTACGCAGGTGCGCAAACACTATCGTTGTCAGTGCTTCGCACGCGGACGTTTGGCCGGTAGCCATGGTCCGCCTCGCTCAGCGGGTTGGGCGCGTAGCCCTGCAGTTTAAGCAGCCCCGCAATTTAACGCTGAGCCATGCGCTCGCCCATGCGCAGCGGCACATCGGCGGCGAGGTCGTCGCGCCAGTGCACGCGGCCTTTGGGGAACAGCAGGATCACGGTGGAGCCGAGTTTGAAGCGGCCCATCTCCGCGCCCTTGGCGAGCGCGATGGCTGTCGGCGTGCGGTCGAAGTGCGTGCTGCTGATACGCCGCAGCGGCGGCGCTTCCTGGCCGCTCCATACCGTTTCGATACCGGCGACGATCATCGCGCCGACCAGTACCTGCGCCATCGGCCCGAACGGCGTCTCGAACAGGCAGACGAGTCGCTCGTTGCGCGCGAATAGGCGCGGCACATTGGTGGCCGTGGTCTGGTTCACCGAGAACAGATCGCCGGGGACATAGATCGTGCGCAGCAGTTTGCCGTCGACCGGCATATGCACGCGGTGGTAGTCCTTCGGCGACAGGTAGATCGTTGCGAATTCGCCATCGGCGAATAACGCCGCGAGTTCGCGGTCGCCGCCGAGCAGTTCCAGTGCGCTGTAGGTCTGGCCCTTGGCCTGGAAAATCCGGTCGCCTTCGATCGTGCCGAGCTGGCTGATCACACCGTCGGCCGGACTGGCCACCGAATTGGGCGCGGTGTCGATCGGCCGCAGCCCGGGACGCAATGCGCGCGTAAAAAATGCGTTGAAGCTCGGGTAATGCTCAGGCTCGGCATCCAGCGCTTCGCTCATGTCGACGCCGTAGCGTTTGCGAAACCAGTTGATGAACGGATTTTTGATCCAGGGCACTTCGCTATCGGCGAGTTTGCCGGCGAGGCGCGACAGCAGGTGTTGCGGGATCAGGTACTGCAGGACGACGAACAGCCAATTCATGGATAACTTCTCTATGGATGGAGGAACGGTCAAGTGCTCTCGACGGGGGTATCCGGGCGATTGCCCCACTCGCCCCAAGAGCCGTCGTAACCCCGCACGCGCGGATAACCCAGCACTTTCATCGCCAGATAGGTCAGGCCGGAGCGGTGATGGGTCTGGCAATGGGTGGCGATTTCCTTGTCGCGGCTGAGGCCGAGCGCGTCGAGGCGCTGCTGCAGCGCGACCGGGTCGACCAGCCGCAGGTTGCGCTGGCGGTCCATCAGTTCGAGCCAGTCGAGATTGATCGCGCCGGGGATATGGCCGGCGCGGGCAGCACCGGAACGCAGGCCCAGATACTCCTCGCGCGAACGCGCATCCCACACCGCAAAGTCCGGCTGCCCCAGTCGCGCCATGATCTGCTCCGCCGTGGCCATCGCCTCGGGGTGGATCTGCCCGTCGAAGACGACCGGGCTGCCGCGGTTGGGCGCGGTTTCGGTGGGATGCCCCTCGTTGAGCCAGGCGTGCAGGCCGCCGTTGAGGTACGCGTAGCGGTGGTGGCCGAGCACATCCAGCGTCCAGATCAGGCGCCCGGCCCAGCCGCCGCCTTCGTCGTCGTATACCACCACCTGTTTGTCCGGCGTCAGGCCCAGCTCGCCGAACAGGCGGTTGAGGGCGGACAGCGCCGGCATTTTGCCGGGGGCGGGGGGCACGCCGCATTGCAGTTGCTGCGGCGCGACATGGATCGCCCCGGGCACATGAAAACGTGCGTAGTGATCGGCGGCGGAGCAGTCGAGGATCAGCAGCGTCGGGTCGCCCAATACGGCTTCCAGCTGAGCGGGCTCCAGCAGCAGGGGGAGGTCGGACATGGCGGGGACTCGGCGGCGGACGGAGGCGGGATTCTAACGGGTTTAGCGGGGCTTGCCGATTTGATCGAGACATTGGCCGAGCAGCAGGGCGAGCTGGCGAAACAGGCGGTGCTGTTGGTCGCTGATCGGCTGACCGCCGGCGTCGGCAAACAGCAGCGCCACTGGCCGCTCGGCGGCGACGATGGACGCCAGCAGCAGGCGTGGGCTGGCCGTCGCACTGCGCAATTCTGGCGGCAGCAGCGGCAGATAACGCGCGCCGTTGTCGTCACCGAGACGCAGACAGGCCGGTTTGCGCAGCAGTTGTTCCAGCAATGTGTTGGCCTGCACCGGCAGGCGCAGTTGGCGCAGCGCGGGCGTGGCATCGAGACCGCGGCCGAGCAGGGTCTGCAACTCGCGAGGCTCGGCGCGATATAACAAGGCGGCGACACGCGTCAGGCCGAGGCCGGTGTGGATGGCGTCCAGTGCGAGTGTCAGCGCCTCGCGGGTGCCCTGTACCGACTCGGGTTGTTGCAGGCGGCGGAGGTTGGCGGCGAGCTGGCGCGGATCGGCCAGGGTCGACGCTTTTGGTGTCGGTGCCGATGGCGTAGCGGTTGACGTTGCGGGCGCAGCGGCCGGGTTCGGTTCGGCGGGCGTGGGCGCTACCACCGGCGCCCAGATCTGCGCCTGCTGCCAGTGGCACAACAGACGCGCCGCCGGGGTTTGCAGATCGCCGCGATAACTGCGGCTGAAACTGGCGGCGGTCTGGTGCACAAAATTGCTCAGTGTCGATACCGGCCGGCGACAGCAGCTGGCGACGATGTTAAGAAGGCGGGCGAAGTGGCGGCTGTACCAGTCCCAGTCGGCTTCGACTGCGAGCAGATTGGCCAGCGCGACGATCACGCAGGGCTGGTGCGACAGTTCGCTGAGGCGCCCAACCGGCAGATCCGGCGGACCATCCGGTCGCGCGGCCCGTGCCAGTGCAATCCATTCGCGGCGTTTGCCGATCACTTCGCGCTGCCAGCTGAGCTGGCTGTTGCGCGGCAGATTCCAGCGTTCGGTCAATTGCGCCATCAGCGTATTGAGATCGCAGCCGAACAATTCGTGGCTTTCCTCGGCGGTCACGAAACCGCGTTGCGCCCGCAACTTGCTGAGCTGTAGTCGCAGCGAGCCGGCCTCCAGCCACAACACCCAATGCGGCGCGCCGGCGAGCAGCGTATCCCAGAACATTTCGTCGGCTGGCCAGCGGCCGCAACCTTCGGCCCACAACCGCGCCTGCCAGGCGGCGTGCAGGCTGCGCTGCTGTGCCTGTCGATATTCGCGCGTGAACGGGTGGTCGGCCGCCAGCGACGGCGCTGCCTGCAACAGCGTTTGCACGCGCGCCATACCCAGCAGGCTGATCGCGTGTTCGAGGCCGTGCGTCTCGCGCTCATAACGTGCGAGTGCGCGATTCGCCTCACGAAAAATCAGCAGCACGGCGGCGGGGTCGTCGAGCAGCAGCGCGGACAGCGCGACGGCGCTGCAAGATTGCTCGATCGCCGCCAAGGCCTGTGCGCGGATCTGCGTATTCAGCGGCAGCTGCAACGGCTCCAGGTCGGTGAGCCATTGCTGCAGGTTGCGGGGATTATCCGTCATCGTTATTAGAGGCTCCGGAAAACAGCTCGCGGAGGATAAATACCCCCATTCATCAGTGGGCGCGCGCGAGTGCTGGAACTATAGCAGCCGGCGATCGGTCGTCGAAAAGCGGCCCTCGAAAAGCAGCCGCCAGAAAACGATGGGTGCTCAGGTGCTGGCCGTGGCGAGGATCGCGCGGAAACTGCGCAGGCGGTCGGCACTGATTGCGCCACTGGCGGCGGCTTCGGTCAGGGCGCAGCCGGGTTCCTGCTGATGGCGGCAATCGCGAAACCGGCAGCGGCCGAGCCAGTCGCGCAGCTCGATAAAACCGCGCTCGACCTCGGTCCGATTGAGGTGATCGAGGCCGAATTCGCGAATGCCCGGCGAGTCGATCAGATCGCAGCCCTGCAGTTCTGCATGTTCCAGCGCTGCGATTTCTGCGGACGATAAAGGCAAATGAAACAGGCGCGCCGTGGTGGTGGTGTGGCGGCCTTTCGACTCGGCTTCGGACAGTGCACCGACGCGGATTTCGACACCCGGCAGCAGCGTGCTGAGCAGCGAGGATTTGCCGACACCCGACTGGCCGACAAAGGCGCAGGTGTGGCCGTGAATCTGTTGTTTGAGTGCGTCGAGGCCATCGCTGGTGTGGGCGCTGGCGATGACCACGGTGTAGCCGATGGCGCGATATTCGCCGAGCAGGGCGTCGATAGCCTCGCGCTTCTCTTGCAGGGAGGCGGCGGTTAACAGATCGTGTTTGTTGAGCACGATAAACGGCACGATGTCGGCGTTTTCGGCGGCGACGATGTAGCGGTCAATCAGATTCGCAAACGGCTGCGGCTCGGGGGCGATGACAATGGCGAGGCGATCGATATTGGCTGCCACCGGTTTGGGCTGACCGCTGTGACTGTCCGGTCGTGCCAGCAAGGAGTGGCGCGGATGGCAGGCGACGATGATCCCGCGTCGGGAGTTGCCCTCGGCGTTTATCTGCTGGCTCCAGACCACACGATCGCCGGTCACGAGCGCTGCGAGGTTGGTGCGCAGATGGCAGCGGAAAGTCTGGCCGCGGATATCCTCGGCCAGCGCTTCGATTTCGACCTGGCGTCCGAAATGTGCAATCACCAGGCCTTCCTGTTCGGCGCCGAGCTGCGTGCCCGTGGTGTCCTTTAACGTGCCGCCGGATGTGCTCTGTTCCTGGCGCGCGCGAATGCGGCGCGTCTGCTGATCACTGAGTCTGCGTTTGCTCATCTATTGACCTGACAACAAATTGCGTCGTCGTGCTGTACGTTACGTTGGCGACCCAAGGTCGTAGCGGTGGGAAAACCCGGTGATTCGAAAGCCCAGTGATTCGAAAACACGCCGCTTCCAGGCGCCCGGCATTATTGCGGAACCCTTTTGCTACAATCCACCGGCTTTTACATTTTCTGACGGGTGGTGGTTATGGGTAGCGCTATGAACAGCGATATGAATCTGATCTGGATCGATCTCGAAATGACCGGGCTCGATACCGACAACGATCACATCATCGAGATCGCCACCATCGTCACCGACAGCGATCTTAATCTGATCGCCGAAGGCCCGGTATTCGCGGTGCATCAGCCCGAAGAAATTCTCGCCGGCATGGATGAATGGAATACGCGCCAGCACGGTCAGTCTGGTCTGGTCGAGCGCGTGCGCAACAGCATCATCGACATGCGCGCGGCCGAACAGGCAACGCTGGTATTTCTGCGCCAGCACGTCGCGGCCGGCAAATCGCCGATCTGCGGCAACAGCATTTGTCAGGACCGCCGGTTTCTGGCGCGGCAGATGCCGGAACTCGAACGTTTCTTTCACTACCGCAATCTCGATGTCAGCACGCTGAAAGAATTGGCGAAACGCTGGCGGCCCGATATCGCCGGCGGTCTCGTCAAAGGCAGTGCGCATCTCGCGCTCGACGATATTCGCGAGTCGATTGCGGAATTGAAATATTACCGTGAACATTTTTTGCGCCTGTCGCGTTAAGCCGCTCTCGCAAAAAGTTTCTTGAAAAAAATCGCTGCACATTTTTTTAGAGGTTGTTTTTTCAGAAAGGAGTTGGCGATGACTGTGTTGATAGCCGGGCTGCTGCTGTTTCTTGGTGTGCATTCCATACGTATCGTCGCCGACCCTTGGCGCCAACAGCAACTGATGCGCTGGGGTGAAAATACCTGGAAAGGCATTTATTCGCTGATCTCGATTGCGGGATTGGCGCTGATCGTAATCGGTTACAGCGCTGCGCGTTTGCAGCCGGTGGTGTTGTGGTATCCACCAGCCGGCATGCGCCATCTCGCCGCGTTGCTGACGTTGATTGCTTTTATATTGATTGCGGCAGCGTATGTGCCGCGCAATATCATCAAGGCGCGTCTCGTACATCCAATGATTCTTGGGATCAAGGTGTGGGCGCTCGCGCATTTATTTGCCAATGGCACGCTTGCCGATGTGATTTTATTCGGCGCATTTTTGGTGTGGGCAATTGTTGATTTTCGCAGCGCGCGGCGGCGCCAGGCGGTGGCTGCGAACGCCGCGAATCCAACCGTTGTGGCAACGGTCGCGACGCTGGTCATCGGTGTTGCAGTGTGGGCGATATTTGCTTTTTATCTACATGAATTTCTGATGGGCGTGCGGCCCTTCGCTTAACGCTGGGTCGTGATGGCTTTGCGGCGTTGTCGTGTCAGCGCCCACGCGACATGTTCGCGTACCAGTTCGGATTCATGCCCGGCTCTTGCTGTCAGCGCCGCCCTGACAGATTCGCTTTGCGGCGCATTGCCCAGCGCGACGGCAATATTGCGCAGCCAGCGCTGGTAGCCGATGCGCCGGATGGCCGAACCTTCGGTGCGTGTCAAAAACTCTGCTTCGCTCCACGCTAATAATTCGACCAGATCGCTGTCGGCCAACTGGTGGCGCGGCTGAAAATCTTTTTCCGTGGTGACGCGCGCAAATTTATTCCACGGACACACCAGCTGGCAGTCGTCGCAACCATAAATCCGGTTGCCCATCGGTGCGCGCAATTCCACCGGAATGCTGCCTTTCAATTCGATCGTCAGATACGAAATGCATTTGCGTGCATCGACCTGAAACGGCGCGACGATAGCGCCGGTCGGGCAGATATCGAGGCAGGCGTTGCAGCTGCC
>JBEVMI010000224.1:0-3802 GCA_040508685.1 Spongiibacteraceae bacterium | reverse complement strand
GCGAATCTGGTCTGCCGCCGGTGCCGATTTGATTCTGGGTGGCCATATTCATCTGCCCTATGTGCGTCCGCTCGACGGCGGTGACATCAAATGGCCGCGCGCGATCTGGTCGGTGCAGGCCGGGACGGCCATTTCGCGACGTGTTCGCGGCGATGCGCCGAATTCGTTCAATGTAATTCGCACGTCGAATACCCACACGATGGATGTCGGAGTGGAGCGTTGGGACTATGACGCGACGGCGCGGGCCTTTGCGCTCGCTGCCCATACCGCGATTGCGCCGGATCGCGATGACACCCGCAAATGAATTGTTGACTCTCTCTGCTGCGAGTCCGGAGCAATGGGCGCAGTGGTGTGTGCTGCATGGCGCCTGGTTGCTCGCTGCTGCCAATGCGCTGACATTGATTGTTGTGTACTACGGGTGGCGAGTGGCTCGGGTCGAGTCGCGCACACGGGTCGTCATGCTGATCGTCATACCAGTGCTGGCATTGACATTATTCATCTGGCTGGCGCAAATGCACATCATCGCGACGGTGATGACCCGTTTTGATTTCGCGTTGGCTGCAGAGCTGCGAAACACATTGCGCCTCGACGTGCTCAAGGTCTGGGTGGCGATAACGCATTTGGGCGATGGCTTCACTCGCGCGGTGATGGGGGTCGCGATGGCGGTTGTGCTTTTTCGGCGTCGGTCGCCATGGTGTGGTGCATGGATCTGCGCGGTCGCGGGAATTGGGTTGCTGAATCATGGGCTCAAAATTATTTTTGAACGCGAGCGACCGCTGCGCATTCACGATCTGATCGTCGAAACCAGCTGGAGTTTTCCGAGCGGACACGCGTCGGGTGCAGTGGTGACGTACGGCATGCTGGCCTGGGTTTTATGCCAGTTGTTACCAAGGGCGACGCATCTGCCACTGGTGTTATGTGCTGCCGCTATCGCGCTTAATGTCGGGCTGAGTCGCGTGCTGTTGCAGGTGCATTATTGCAGTGATGTGCTGGCGGGGTTTGCGATCGGGGCGGTTTGGCTGACGTTGTGCATCGCGTGGGCATTGACACTCGATCGGCGCAAGAAAGCTGAATAGATTTTTCGAGGGACGGATTTACGACGGCCAGCGAATCGTAAAACGCGCCCCGCCGAACGCCGCGCTGCCGATATCGAGTTCGGCGCCGTAACTATCGAGAATATCGACAGTCACCGCGAGACCGATGCCCTGGCCGGGCTGGTAGCTGTCGGCGCGCTGGCCGCGCAGCAAAATCCGGTTACGCGCCTCCGGTTCGATGCCGGGGCCGTCGTCCTCGACATGGATCAGCAGCCAGCGTTCGCTCTGTTCTGCACTGACGGCGACCTTGCTGTGACAGGCCTTGCACGCGTTGTCGATCAGATTGCCCAACACTTCGTAAATATCGCCCTCATCGGCGCGGCACGCACACTGCGCGTCGACCGTCACCTGCAATTGCAGGTTTTTGTCGAAATAGACCTTGCTGAAACTGGCGACCAGTTTGTCGGCGATCGGCTTCAGCATCTGCGACTGCTGACCGACGCGATGAATGCCGCTCGCCACCGCGCGCTGCAGTTGATACACAATCAGCTGATCCATGCGCGTGATCTGTTCTTCGAACTGGCTGCGATCGATGTCGGCGCCCTGCACCGCCTGACGCAAGACGGCGAGCGGCGTTTTCAGGCTGTGGGCGAGATCGCCGAGTGTGTTGCGATAACGTTCGCGCTGCGTCTGTTCGCGTGTCAGCAATTGATTCAGGTTTTGCGCCAGCGGTTGCAGTTCAGTCGGATATTGGTCCGGCAGCGCTGCGCGGCGCCCTTGTTCGAGATCGCTGACGTCGTGCGCGAGTTTGCGCAGCGGCGCTAGACCCCAGCGCAGAATGGCCGCCTGCGCCAGCGTCAGCAACACTGCAGCTCCGCCCAAACCCAGCCACAGTTGTTGCAGAAAGGCGCGTTGCTCGGCGCGCAAACTGTTGAGGCTTTCGAGAATCGTGAAAACCAGCGGCAGATCTTCGCCGTCGTCGGTTTCATAAATCGTCTGAAATTGAAAGCGCAGCAGGTCTGCCTCGTCGAGCGTGTCGAAACGTTCTTTGCCGACTTCGGGCGGATTGCCGCCGGACAGCAATTCTTCATCGAGCAAAAGTCCCTGGCTCGAAGTCGATTGCCACAACAGCAGTCCATTGGGCCGATGAATGACGGCGTAAAGCCCGGAGTTGATTTGCGCCAGCCGCGGATCGGCGTTGCGATTGCTGACCTGAATGCCGCTGCGGTCGAAATCGAGTGTGCTCAGCAGCGCATAAAACTGGATGCGCGCGCGTTCTTCAGCGGAGGCGAGCTGGCTGGCCTCAAAGGATTTGGCGAGAAACCAGCCGGTAGCAGCGAGGAAGAACGGCAGGCCGATCAAGCTGGCGAGCAGCAGCCGGCGAGCGATGGAGCGGGGCGCTTTCTCGCGCAGCAGGGTTTGCAGTTCGGCGCGTGTCCAGCGCTTCACGCCTGCTCGCTTGTCGGCAACTCAAAACGATAGCCGCGACCGCGCACCGTACTGATCGGATTGAGCGTGTGGTCGGGGTCGAGTTTTTTGCGCAGGCGACCGATGAACACTTCGATCACATTGCTGTCGCGATCGAAATCCTGATCGTAGAGATGTTCGGTGAGTTCGGTCTTGGAGACGACCTGACCGTGACGATGGGCGAGATACAGCAGCGCCTTGTATTCGAAGGCAGTGAACTCCACGGCCGCGCCGTTGACCTTGACTTCTTGGGCGGCAGTGTCGATCTGTACCGGCCCGAATTCCAGGCGCGGGCTGGCGAAACCGCCGCTGCGGCGCAACAGTGCATTCAGCCGCGCCAGAATTTCTTCGATCTGAAACGGTTTGGTGACGTAGTCATCGCCGCCGGCTTCGAGTCCTTCGACCTTGTCCTGCCAGCGGCCGCGAGCGGTCAGCACCAGAATCGGAAAACGTTTCTGTTTTTCGCGGATCGAGCGAATCACGCTGAGACCATCGATCTGCGGCAGGCCGAGGTCGATTATCGCGAGGTCGTAATCGTATTCGCCGGCCAGCCACAACGCTTCGCGGCCATCGCCGGCGCCATCGACGGCGTAACCATGTTTCTGCAATTGCACGGTCAGGGATTCGCGCAAAGCCTGCTCGTCTTCGGCCAGCAGTAATCGCATAGCAGCTCCAGAACTCGGAAAGATGTGGATGTTGATTTATTCGGTGGTGGCCGATTGCGCCGGTATCGCGCGATCTATTCCGCATGCGTGGCGAATTATTCGGCGGGAACCAGCACGGTTTTGACGCGTCCGTCGCGCTGAAGAACGCGCACGCGGTACATGCTTCCACCCTCGCTGTTTTGTACACCGATCACCTGGCCGCCATAACGCTGCTGTACTTCGCGAATCACATCGTTAACGGGGCGCGGATTGTCGCGCCGATAATAACCGGAATTATCACGGCGATCGTCGTAGAAGCGCTGATTGAACAATTCCTGACCGTTAATGCCGCGCGAGCCGCTTTCGTGGCGCCGGCCGTTGTCGTAGCGGTTATTGTCGCGGTTGCCGGTATCGTGATCATAGCCACGGCGATGACCGCTGAACCCGCTATTGGAATCGTTATGGCCGCGCCATTCATGGCGGGAGTCGTTGCGAGAATTCGCTGGCCGCAAGGGCTGGCTGCTTTTGCTGTCTGCTTCGATACCGCGTGGCCGCGCGGAGAAATCCTCGGATCGTTGCTCATTGCGGCGACCATCCCGATCCTCCTGAGCCGAATGACCAGTACCGATTAGACCCAGCGTCAGCAGTACGATCAGG
>JBEVMI010000202.1:0-6222 GCA_040508685.1 Spongiibacteraceae bacterium | reverse complement strand
GCAGCCAGCGTTTTTTTGATCGCGCCGAATTCGAAGGCTCGCCATTGAATCTCGGCGGATGGGCGCAAACGCTAACCGGCAAACCCAGCATGACTGTCGGCGGTATCGGTGTCAGCAAGGGCGTTTACGATTCGAAACGCGATGGCGGCGCGGCCGCGTCGAACAATTTGCCGCAAATGATGGAGCGGTTTCAGCGCCATGAATTTTCTTTGGTCGGCGTCGGTCGCGCCTTGCTGCACGATCCGAACTGGGTGTTGAAACTTCGCGATGGTGAGCCACTACCGGAATACGACGAGTCGTCATTAGCGTTATTAACCTGATTGAAAAATCGGTTTGAAATGGCGATCAAAAATTTTTCCGGTTTTTATAAGTTCAGGAGCACAACATGGGTCGGCTAGACGGCAAGATCGCCATCGTAACGGGTGCTAGCACCGGTATTGGCCGGGCCATCACCTTGCGTTTTGTATCCGAGGGTGCATCCGTTCTGGCCCTCGCGCGCAATGCCAAAAATCTCGAAGCATTGGTGAGCGAGAATCCGGCCCGGATTGCGACGCTATCCTGTGATGTGTCGGTTCCCGAACAAGTCGATGCGGCAATTGCCTACTGTCGCCAGCGTTTTGGGCGACTGGATATTCTGGTCAATAACGCGGGTGTCAGCGGTCCTGCCGGCAAATTGCTGCATGAAATTCCGGTCGATGCGTGGGATGACGTAATGGCCGTGAATCTGCGCGGCCCGTATCTGATGCTGCGCGCCGCAATTCCGCTGTTGCTGGAGCACGGTGGTTCGGTGGTGAACATTGCATCGACCGGTGGTTTGATCGCCACGTCGCGCAATAGTGGCTATTACGCTTCGAAAGGCGCCGTGGTGCAATTAACGCGCGCAGTGGCGATGGATTATGTGCAACACAATATTCGCGTGAATGCGATCTGTCCCGGTGTGATCGATACGCCAATTCTCGGCGGCGCGCCGTCGCCGATGATCGCGGCGATTGTCTCGCGCATACCGATGCGGCGTCTGGGAAAACCCGAAGAAATTGCCGCGCTGACATTATTCCTGGCATCCGACGAGGCTTCATTCATTACGGGTTCGATTTATACCGCCGACGGTGGGCAGACTGCGGGTTCGGTGTGAAATGTATTTGCCCGCGCGAGACGATTTTTAAAAAGGTATTTTCGGTATTTGCGCGCGGGGTGATATCAATGTGCTGGGATATTTGCTACGCAGAGTGCCGCGAGAGCAAAAGCTTTGGGATTTTGAGTTGCGGTGAATTCTGATCGCATGCGTCCCTGCGTATTCGGACGCAGCGGCATCAACAACTTGTGCGCAAATTTTGAAACGCCCACTTGGGGGGATTATGGACATGTGTAGCGACGCTATCGTCACGCAGATCGAATCAGGCGTTGATATGTGGCGATGGCACATTGAACCGCCGCCAGTTGCCGAAACAATTTCGAATCTCGCGAAATATTGCTGCTGATATGCAAGCGGAGATCATGGGTTGTGGTGGCCATGATAATTTTTTGTGCGACTCATGATTCCGACCGTATCGAATTCGCCGAGATCATGAGTCCGGATGAGAGTCGCGCCATTCAGCGTTAACGACCTCTCCATTGCGGCGTGCGTTTTTCAGCAAATGCGCGCGCGCCTTCGACGGCATCTTCGCTTTTGAACACCGGATCGATTGAGGCTTTTAATAGCGATCGCGTGGCGCCGGCACCGGTTTCCGCACATGCCCACATGAGCTTTTTGGTAATGGCGACGCCCAATGGACCGTTTGCCGCAATTTTTTGCGCAAGCTCCAGAGCGGTCGGTATGACAGCTTCGGCCTTCACGACGCGATTGACCAGGCCGAGCTGGTAAGCGCGTGCCGCATCGATCGGCTCTCCGGTCAAGCCGAGTTCCAGTGCGATCGCTAGCGGAATACGGGCTGGCAGCAATACGCCGCCACCGGCAGCAAAAAGGCCGCGTTTCACTTCGGGAATACCGAACTTTGCGCTCTCGGCGACCACCGCGAGATCACAGCTCATCATCAGCTCGAAGCCACCCGCGACGGCGGTTGCATTAACGGCAGCAATAATCGGTTTTGGAAAACGGCCTTCGATGAAGGCTTCAAAGTGTTTTGTGGAGCGGGGTTTGCGATCGTCCGAACCGGCCGCAAACGCTTTCAGGTCCATGCCCGCGCAGAAGGCTTTATCGCCGGCTGCGGTCAGTATCACTACACGAATTTCGCCTGAATTTTCGGCTTCTTCGAGCGCCGCCGATAATTCTTCCAGTAGTTCGGGGCTGAGTGAGTTGCGTTGGTCGGGACGATTGAGCGTAAGTATTTCAACCGAGTTTTCGCGATGGCGCAGTAGCACGGCCATGGGTTTTCTCCACGAGTATGACGCAGCAATAAATAAAGTTGTTTTTGCGTGGGCTAATCGGCTGATAAAAACAGGGAGGCTTGCGTCTCCCAAGGGAGGTGATCCAAAAAAAAGTTACCGAGGTAGGCCGAGAATGCGTTCTGCAATGATGTTGCGGATGACTTCGTTGGCGCCGCCAGCGATGGTCCACGCATACGAGTTTATGAAATCGAACATCCAGTTATCGGTTTCGTACCCGCCGCCCATCAGGAATGGATGATCGTACTGGCTTTCCAGTCCTTGCAGCCGTACGCCGAGATCGCTAAAGCGGCGCAGCAATTCGCTGTAGTGAATCTTGATGTAGGAAGGCTCTTCGGTTGCATGTTCACCAGCCACCACTTTTGCCAGCATGCTGTTGACAAAAAGGCTGCACATTTCAATATCGGCGTAGACATCGGTCAGCTGACGGCGTACTTGCGCGTCGTTCAGCTTGCCGGCCTGGCGGGCTGCATCGACCAGTTTCGGATAAAAGCCGCGCATGCGCTCAGTCAGTTCGACAATCGGCAACCCACGCTCCGAGGTCAGTGTGCTCTGTGCCACGGCCCAGCCGTTGTTCTCCGTACCGACCAGGTTTTCAGCGGGTATTTCCACGTTGTCGAGGAAAAGTTCGCAGAATTCGGAGGGGCCGCTTGCCTGCTTGATCTGGCGGATCGTGATGCCCGGGGATTTCATATCCATCAGGAAATAGGAAATGCCCTTATGTTTTGGGGCATCGCGGTCGGTGCGAGCGAGCAGCAGACAGTAATCCGCTGTGTATGCCATTGACGACCAGATTTTCTGACCGTTGATGATGTATTTGTCGCCTTTGCGCTCAGCGCGCGTGCGCAATGAAGCGAGATCGCTGCCGGCGTTGGGTTCGGAAAATCCCTGGCACCAGATTTCACCTCTTTCGAGCACGCCGGGCAGGTAGCGTTTTTTCTGCTCCTCGGTGCCCCAGGTCAACAGCGTACCCGGCACGTGGTACAGCGAAATGAAAAACAAAACCGGGCGGGGCGCATTGGCGCGCGCGATTTCTTCGTAAATGACGGCCTGATACTCAATCGAAAGATCTTCGCCGCCCCAGGCTTTGGGCCAATGCGGTACGGCGAGTCCCGCGCTGCGCAGTTTTGCAAACCAGGCGCGTTGAAACGCGATGAATTCCTCTTCGGAGCAGCCGGTTTGGCTCTGTGTCCAGTCGGCGGGCACATTCGCCTGAAACCAAGCCCGCACTTGCTGGCGATAGGATTCGAGGTCCTGCTGCGCGCTGATATACGTCATTGTTTTTTCCTATATTTATCTGCGATTAAAACGTGCGGTGGCATCAGGCACCGACTTGCTGGTGTATTGCATATTAATCCCTAGTATACTAGGTTAAACCATTACGTTTGCATAGTAAGCATAAGAGGGATAACCCGGATGACCGATAACACGGCTGTCGCCGATGAATTACGAGATAGCCTGCGGGCGTTTCTCGTAGCGGAGTGTTCGAGCGAAAAGCTGCGCAAGATGTTCAGCGACCCTGCCGCGCAGCAGGCGTTTAATCAAAACCTGGCAGAACTCGGGTGGACAGCAGTTGCGGTGCCCGAAGCGCAGGGCGGCATGGATCTGGGATTGACCGAACTGGCCATGGTCTACGAAGAGCTGGGTCGCTGTTTGGCGCCCTCGCCGCTTCTGCCGACGCAACTGGTGGTCGATGCGCTGGTGCGCTTCGGCACCTCCGCGATGCAGGATCAATACTTGCCGCGCATTGCAGTCGGTGAACTGTATGCAAGCGTTTCGCTGCCTGACCGCACGCCTGCCCTGGATTTAACGGTCGAGGGCGAGCAGGTAAAAATCGATGGTCGAGCCGAGTTTCTGCTCAACGGCGCTGATGCGGGTTTGTTGCTGCTGGCGGCACACGACGGCGACGGCAAACTGACCTGGGTGTTGCTCGATGTTACGGCGTCGAATGCCGACATCGAACGCCGCAATACGCTCGATCTGACGCGTCACTTTGCGACATTGAGCTGCGATGCGTTGACGCTCCCGATCGCCTCGGTATTAGCGACCGGCGACAGCGCGCTGGCATTGCAGAATCGACTGATTGATCACGCCGCATTGGCACTGGCCAGTGAATCCAACGGCGCTGCGCAAACCATTTTCGACAAGACCATCGAATATATGAAAACGCGTACGCAATTCGACAAGCCCATCGGATCGTTCCAGGCATTGAAACATCGCGTCGCCAGTCTCAAGGTAAAAATGGAAGCGGCAAAAGCCGCTACGCGCGCTGCGGTGCAACACGTGGTCAGTGATGACGACGCATCGAAATGGGCATCGATCGCGAAATTCACTGCCTGCGATACCTACGAAGCGGTCGCCTACGATGCGGTGCAACTGCACGGTGGTATTGGCTACACCTGGGAGCACGACTGTCACCTCTTCCTCAAGCGCGCGAAGCTCAATCAGCAATTGTTCGGCGATACGCAATGGCATCGTGATCGCACGGCAACGTTGCTGTCGTTTTGACGCAATTTCGATAAACGCTTCCATCGGGTAATTAATTTATGCAAACAACCGAAAGCCTTGCGGGCCGCATTCGCAAGATTTTTTCTCTCGATCCTTCGCGTAATGCGCTGGAATTCCAGGGCCATTGGTTTACGTGGGGGCAGTTGTCGGCGTTGATGTCCCGGTTCGATGACATGCTCAATCAGCAGGCGTTGGGTAAGAGCGCTGCAATCGGCATGATGTTGCGCAATCGTCCTGCACATTTTGCCGCGATGATGGAGGCGCTCATTTCCGAGCGCTGTGTGGTGCCGATCAATCCGATGGTCGGTATCAACAAGCTGGTTGAAGAAATTGAAAAACTGCGAGCGCCGGCGCTAGTTGCCGATGCGCAGGATTGGGCGATTCCGGAAGTGCGTGCGGCTGCCGAGCGAGTCGGTTGCATGGGTATTGCACTCGGCAGCGACGGCATGATGTCCATCGCGCTGGTTCCGGGTATGGAGCAAGTCTGCGCCGGCCCGCATCACGAACTCGTGCCTGGGGTCGCAATCAATATGCTGACCAGCGGCACCACCGGCCCGGCCAAGCGTATCAAGCTGTTTTACAAAAATCTTGAGAGTGGTTTGCTCGGCGCCTTGTTTTACGAATCGGGCGCTGGTGGTGAACCGACGTTAAAAAACTCGATGGTGATCAACCTGTCGCCGTTCGTGCATATGGGCGGAGTTTGGGGTTCGGTATCGGCCGTCGTTGCCGGCCGCGGTCTCGCGCTGTTAGAAAAGTTCACAGTGTCCGATTGGCACAGGGCCGTGTTGTTGCATCGCCCGAAACTGGTGGCGATGCCGCCGACAGCCATTCGGATGATTCTCGACGCCAATCTGCCAAAGGACGACTTGTCCAGCCTGATTGCAGTGCGTTCATCGACTGCTCCGCTCGATCCGGAGTTGAAGGATGCCTTCGAAGATCACTACAACATTCCGATTCTCGATACCTACGGAGCGACGGAATTCAATGGCGGAGTCGCCGGCTGGACGCTCGCGGATCACAAAAAATTCGGTAAGGCAAAGCGCGGTTCAGTGGGGCGCGCGCAGCCGGGTTGCGAATTGCGTATCGCCGATCAGCAGACCGGGGAGGCATTGCCGGCGGGCAAGGTCGGCCTGCTGGAAGTGCGCGCGCCACATGTCGCCAAGGGCGAGTGGGTGCGCACGACGGATCTCGCTGAAATCGATGAAGACGGATTTCTCTACATGCGCGGCCGTGCTGACGACGCGATTATCCGCGGTGGCTTCAAAATTCTGCCAGCCGAAGTCGTCGACATGTTCAAACGCCATCCCGCCGTGCTCGATGCCAGCGTCGTCG
>JBEVMI010000188.1:0-3809 GCA_040508685.1 Spongiibacteraceae bacterium | reverse complement strand
GCCTCGCAGACCGATGGGTCTTATCCCAGTCGCGATGCATTTAATACCGCGCTGTTCGACGATGAATACACCCAGCGCAACCTGCAATTGCGCGGCAATTGGCGGGTGGCCGGCCACAGTCGGGTATCGGGTTATCTCGGTGGCAGCGAGCGCGAATATCCTGAATTTTCCGAGCGCGATTTCACCGGGCTCACTGGTCGCATCAGCTACGACTGGGCGCCCACCGGCAAGCTGAGCCTCAATCTGCTGGCGCGTCGGGAAATTGGGGCCGAAGTCGATCTCGTCGACAATTTCGTGGTTACCGAATCAATTTCGATAACGCCTGCGTGGGCACTGACGTCGGATATCAGTATTGGGGCCGGGTATGAATGGCGAAAACGCACCTATGGCGGTGATCCCGCGCTCGGTGTAATCGCGGATGTCGGCAAGGACGACACTACGGACATCGCACGGCTCAGCGGCAATTACGCACCATTACGTAACCTGAAGTTCACAGTATTGGTGCAGCATGAAGCGCGAGACTCGAATAACGCGGACCGTGAATACGATGCAGGCCTCGTATCCGCCGCGGTGCAGTTCAATTGGTGAGCTGTTGCAGCGCGATCAGTTTTTGCGGTCGTTGCGATGAAAAGGGCGGTTACTGATAAATCTGGTAGCAAATATTCAGACCCTGCTCGTGAAAGTGTTGGTTGTGTCGCTTTTTTGCAGATGCAAACGTAATATTTTTTAAAGCGCATGCACACTGCGTTGCAGCGCAGCATCAGATAATTGCGATGGTCAGCGTGAATTATTGAATTGGTTAGTGTTTGAACGGAAAGTGGCTTTTATTTTGCTTTACGTAAATTGGTGTACGATGACTGCGTTCAAAGAACTGGATGCACAAGGAGCTCAATCATGGTGTCAGTATCAAAATTTCTAGGATCGACCGTCGCTGCAATGGCGCTTTCGACAATGGCGGCCAGCAATGCCTCCGCTGCAATCTACAATCTCGGCGAGGTTAGCGACGGTTTCAGCTACACCAATGTGGCCTATCATCTGCCTTCATCCACTGCATTTTCCGATCTGTTCACCTTCAGCGTTCCCACCAGTTACACCGCTGATATTTCGTCCTTCGTTCAGGACCTCACGATTTTTGGCATTTTCTTCGATGTTAAAAACCTGAAGCTTGAACTGGATGGTGTGGCGGCTGACGCAGGTTCCACCAAAACCAGCAAATCCTTTACCGATCTGGCTGGCGGTGACTACGCGTTTGAAGTCACCGGCAAGTCCAAAGGTTTGCTCGGCGGTGCTTACAAATTCAACATGACTGCAAACCTGTCCCCAATTCCAGAGCCGGCTACGTATGCCATGCTGCTGGCGGGCCTGGGTTTGGTTGGTGTCATGGCGCGTCGTCGCAGTTCTTTGCTTAAATAGTTCGCTTTAAATAGATAGTTTTATCTGACCAGGCCAGGCTTGCGTTCGCAGGCCTGGTTCTTCGCTAGAGCTACTCGCACAACCGTACTCGTCACGTACTTTGTTGCTGCACCCGAATCCACTGGAAGGCCCCTGATTTATGTTGTTTAGCGCCAGCCTGTTTCGTTCAATCTGCCCCCTAATTGCTGTGCTGTCTCTACCTTTAATCACTAGCGGTTGTGGGAGCGAAGGGAAGGGTGGCGCAACGCAAGTGGCTGCCAAGGTGAACAAGCAGGAAATCAGCGTTCACCAGATCAATGCGCAGCTGGCATCGACATCGGCGACGCCGGAAGAGCTGGAGTCTGTCAGCAGAAAAATCCTGGAGCGGCTGATCGATCAGGAGTTGCTGATTCAACAGGCCGCCGAACAGAAACTCGATCGCACGCCCGCCGTAGTGCAAGCGATCGAATCTGCCAAACGCAGCATCGTCACCCAGTCATACGTCGAGAGCCTGACAGCGCAGGTCAATAAACCCGGCGCGGATGAAGTCAAAACGTTTTATGCGGAAAACCCCGCGTTGTTTACAGAGCGGCGTATTTATACCCTGCGCGAGCTGAAAGTGATTGCTTCGCCCGCGCAAGTCCCTGCCATTCAAGCGCGCGCAGCGAACATCAAGGATATTGAAGAGATCACACCGTGGCTGCGCGATGCCGGCCTGGAGTTCACGACGACAGCCGGTGCCAAGGCTGCGGAAGAATTTCCGGGCGATCTGCTGGACCGTTTCTCGAAGTTGCAGGATGGCGATATCGGCGTGTTGCGCAATGCCAGTGGGCTAGTGATTTTGCAGCTGGTTTCATCGATCGAACAACCGCTCACCGAAGCGCAGGCACAGCCGGTTATTGAAAGACTGCTGCTCGCACAGAAAAAATCGGAACTGCTCAAGGCGGAAGTCGCGCGACTGCGTGGCATCGCCAGTATCGAATATGCCGGCGAATTTTCTGCGCAGGCTGTAGCCAAATCGCCGGAAGCTGCCGACACGGCAACTGAAGAGTCGGCAACATCTGGTGCTTCCTCGGCTTCGATGGCCAAAGGTGTTTCGCGGTTGCAATAAGCTCGACATCGAGCCACCAACCACCACCACGAAATCGATCGACTGGAGTACCGTTTTGCGCAAGCTGATCACGTTGTTATTACTGTTGTTTTCATTGCCGTTAACAGCGGCAGAAACGCCCGAGTATGTGCTGACACCCGGCGACATCATTCGCATCACGGTGTACCAGAACCCCGATCTGACTACGGAAACACGCGTTTCCGAATCTGGCACCATCACCTTTCCTTTATTGGGTTCGGTACGTATCGCGACTTTGTCCGTGTCGCAGGCCGAAAAAATTATTGCCACGCGATTGCGCGACGGCAATTTCGTGCAACAACCACAGGTCATCATCCTGCCAATGCAAATTCGTGGCAGCCAAGTTGCCGTGCTGGGGCAGGTGAACCGCCCGGGCCGTTATCCGCTGGAACTTGCGAACACGCGCATTTCAGACATTCTCGCTACGGCAGGCGGCATTTCTCCGCTGGGCGCCGATACCATCGTGCTGAGTGGAACGCGCAACGGTCGGCCGATACGCAAAAATATCGACGTGAATGCGTTATTCGTCGATGGCACCGAATTGGATGAACCGGTATCCAGCGGCGACACCCTGTTTGTAGAGCGTGCACAGGTTTTTTATATCTACGGGCAGGTGAATCGCCCCGGTGCATTCCGGCTGGAGCGCAACATGAGTGTGATGCAGGCGCTGGCCACCGGTGGTGGAGTTACGGCGCGTGGTACCGAACGCGGCTTGCGTGTTCATCGCCGCAGCGATAACGGCAAGCTGCAAGAGTTTGAGCCAAAGCTGGAAGATTTATTGCAAGCGAATGATGTGATCTATGTGCGCGAAAGCATTTTCTAGCAGGAAGCCGGTATGACCTTTCAGCAATTTCTCCTGATCCTGCAAGCCCGGTGGAAAATTATCGCGGGAATTTTTGCGCTAGTAGTGTTTGCTGCATTAGCCATTAGCCTTGCTCTCCCCAAAAAATATGCAGCAATCGTCTCCGTAGTTGTTGACGTGAAATCGCCTGATCCTCTGATGGGTGCCCTGCTTCCAGCGCAGGCTCTACCCGGATACATGGCCACTCAAGTGGACATCATCAACAGCGAGCATGTTGCACAAAAAGTTGTGCGGTTATTAAAGATGGACCAGTCTCCGGAAATCCAGCAGCAGTGGAGAGAGGATACGGACGGTCGTGGAAGTCTGACGGTCTGGCTCGCCAAACTGCTCGGTAAAAATCTGGATATACGCCCCTCGCGCGAATCGAATGTTATTTCGATCGGCTTTTCGGGCGCAGACCCAGAATTTGCTGCCACCGTTGCCAAT
>JBEVMI010000109.1:0-4182 GCA_040508685.1 Spongiibacteraceae bacterium | reverse complement strand
CCTGTTTGTGTTCCATCGGCGGCAGGTTGATGCGGCGCACGTCGCCGTCGACGCGGATCATCGGCGGCAGACCGGCGGACAAGTGCAGGTCGGAGGCGCCCTGTTTGGCGCTGAAGGCGAGGAGTTCGGTAATATCCATGAGTGCTTCCAGAGTGAAACGAGGTGACGCGGCCGGCGTCCGTTGGCGATGGGGCGGCGGCAAACCCCAGCAAGCATAGACGGCGGCGCCGGGAAATGCCTGCTGTCGGCACGCGGGACCGCGAGAGGCCGGTCACACTCTTTTCCAACCACATTGCGACGGGTCGGTCCGCCCGCCGCTAAAAGCCCGGGTTTCCCATGATCGAATCGAATCTGACCGCGGTCCGCCAGCGCATCGTCCGCGCGGCGGCAGCCTGCGGCCGCGATCCTGCCGCGATCCGGCTGCTCGCGGTCAGCAAAACCCGGCCGGTCGAGGACGTGCTGATGGCCTATGCGGCGGGGTGTCGTGATTTCGGCGAAAACTATGTGCAGGAGGGCGAGCAGAAAATTCTCGCGTCTGCCGGCCTTAAGGCCGACTGGCATTTCATCGGGCCGATCCAGTCCAATAAAACCCGCGTCATCGCCGAACATTTTCACTGGGTCCACAGCGTCGATCGGCTGAAGATTGCGCAGCGCCTGTCGGAGCAACGCGGCGAGGGCAAGGCGCCACTGCAGCTATGCGTGCAGGTGAATATCAGTAATGAAGAGAGCAAGGGCGGCGTGGCGGTGGCGGAGTTGCCGGCGCTGGTGGCCGGGATCATGGCGCTCCCACGGTTGCAGTTGCGCGGGTTGATGGCGATTCCGGCGCCGACGACCGCTGTGGCGGTTCAGCGCGCGGCGTTTGCGGCGGTGCGCGGCGCTTTCTCAGAGTTGCGGCAAAGCTGGCCGCAACTGGACACGTTGTCGATGGGAATGAGTGCGTATCTGGAGGCGGCGATCGACGAAGGCGCGACCATCGTGCGCGTTGGCACCGACATTTTCGGTGCGCGTCCGTAGCAGCGCAGCTTGCTGCGCCCATCAGAAGTCTTCACAACTCTCGCGTTATACTGCCGGCCGTTTTGTATTGCTCGTCATCCTTGATTTGGGAAATCCCGCGTGGCCACATCCAAACTTGCTTTCATCGGCGCCGGCAACATGGCGTCCAGCATCATCGGCGGCCTGGTGGCCAAGGGTTACCCGGCGCGTTCGATCATCGCCAGCGATCCGCTCGAAGCGACGCTGGATCGGCTTAAATCCTCCGTGGCACCGGTGCGCGTCACCACCGACAACCTGAAGGCTGTCGCCGATGCCGACGTGATCGTGCTGGCGGTAAAACCGCAGGCGATGAAAACCGTGCTGGAGCCGATCGCAGCGATACTGCGCGAAAATCGCCCGCTGATTATCTCGATCGCCGCCGGCATCGAAATCCGCAGTATCGAAACCTGGCTCGGTGCGGCGCTGCCGATCGTGCGCTGCATGCCGAATACACCGGCATTGGTGCAGACCGGTGCCACCGGTCTGTTTGCGAATGCCGCCGTCAGCGCCGCACAAAAAACGCAGGCCGACAGCATCCTCCGCGCCGTGGGCATTGCGTTGTGGGTGGGCAGCGAAACGGATATCGACGCGGTGACGGCCGTTTCCGGCAGCGGTCCGGCCTATTTCTTTATGGTGATGGAGTCGATGCAGGCCGCGGGTGAAAAACTTGGGCTGGCACCGGATGTGGCGAAACAGCTGACATTGCAAACGGCACTGGGTGCCGCGCAGATGGCGATCTCCAGCGATGTCGACACTGCGGAATTGCGCCGCCGCGTGACCTCGCCCAACGGCACCACCGAACGCGCTATCGCCGCTTTCGAGGCGGGCGGCCTGCGTGAGTTGTTCGAGCGCGCGTTGACCGACTGCCGCGATCGTTCCGTCGAGTTGGCGCGCGAACTGGGCGCACCCTGAGTTTTTCGTTACGGCACTTTTCGTTACGGCACTACCATCGTTCCATCACACGCGTTAATTGCATGAGGCCATGATGTTCAGCGAAATCGGCGATCTGTTAATCCGGACATTTTTCAATCTGTTTCTGGTCGCGGTGCTGCTGCGTTTTCTGCTGCAGGTGGCGCGCGCCGATTTTTACAACCCGGTCTCGCAATTTCTGGTGCGAGTCACCAATCCGGTATTGAAGCCGCTGCGCCGGATAATTCCGGGCGCGATGGGTATCGATTTCGCATCGATCGTGCTGGCGCTGGTCGTTGAGATGATTACGATCTCGGCGATTCTGCTGGTGTATGGCGCCGGGCTGCCCAACCCGCTGCGGCTGCTGATCTGGTCGGTGCTCGGCTGCGTCGCGATGGTGGTGAGCATCTATTACGTCGCGATTCTCGCCAGTATTATCCTCAGCTGGGTGGCGGGAGGCAGCTACAACCCGACCATCGTGTTGATCAATCAATTGGCCGAGCCGGTGCTGGCACCGTTCCGCAAATTGTTGCCGCCGATTGGCGGGCTGGATCTGTCGCCCATCATGGTGTTTCTGGCGATCAATGTCGTACAGATCGTGTTGCGCCATTTCGCGGCGATGGTCGGGGTGCCGGGGCGGCTGATTCTCGGGCTTTGATGTTTCGATAACCCACGTATAAACAGAAAAAAGTCGCGATGCCCACAACCTTTCCCGCCAATTCCGTTGGACTCGTTTTACCGCAAGTCCGGCATTTCGCCGAGCCGATCGCGCTGGCCTGTGGCCGCGATCTCGCGGGCTACGACATCGTCTACGAAACCTACGGCGCGCTGAACGCCGATCGCTCCAACGCGGTGCTGATCTGCCACGCCCTCAGCGGCCATCATCACGCCGCAGGTTTTCACAGCGAAGATGAAAAAAAGCCCGGCTGGTGGGACGACTACATCGGCCCCGGCAAACCCATCGATACCAGCAAATTTTTTATCGTCAGCCTGAACAATATCGGCGGCTGCCACGGCTCGACCGGACCGGCATCGATCAACCCTGCAACCGGCACGCCGTGGGGTCCGGATTTTCCGTCGCTGCGCGTACGCGACTGGGTGCATACGCAACGTCGCCTGATGGATGTGCTCGGCATCGATCAGTGGGCGGCAATTATCGGCGGCAGTCTCGGCGGCATGCAGGTCATGCGTTGGTCGCTGGAATATCCCGAGCGCGTACGCCACGCCATCGTCATTGCATCGGCGATGAAACTGTCGGCGCAGAACATCGCGTTCAACGAGATTGCACGGCAGGCGATCACCGCTGACGTCAATTTCCACGGGGGTCGTTATCTCGAACACAACGTGATTCCGGATCGCGGCCTCGCACTCGCGCGCATGGTTGGCCATATCACCTATCTGTCGGCCGACGGCATGATGGAAAAATTTGGCCGCGATCTGAAGGCCGGCGATTTTTCTCTGGGCAGCAATGAAGAAGTCGAATTCCAGGTGCAGAGTTATCTGCGCTATCAGGGCGACACGTTCTCCAAAGCCTTCGACGCGAATACCTATATCCTGATGACGCGCGCGCTTGACTATTTCGACCTCGCGCGCGAATACGGCGACGATCCGGCGGCCGCATTCGCTTGTGTGCAAAGCCGTTTTCTGGTGATTTCGTTTACCAGCGACTGGCGTTTTTCACCGCTGCGGTCGCGCGAAATCGTCAATGCACTGATCGCGGCGCGGCGGCAGGTCAGCTACACCGAAATCGACGCACCGCATGGACACGACGCGTTTTTGGTGCCGATTCCACGTTACGAAGCGGCGTTCAGCGCTTACATGCAGCGCATCGCGGCGGAATTCTCCTAAATAAATGGAAAGCAGTTGATATGCGTCAGGACCTCACGCTGATACAGGACTGGATCAAACCGCAATCTCGCGTGCTCGATCTGGGATGCGGCGATGGCGCATTGCTGGAAATCCTGCGCGATCAAAAACAGGTCGACGGGCTTGGCGTCGAGATCGATGGCGACGACATCACGCACTGTCTGGCGCGCGGCATCAATGTCATCGAGCAGGATCTCAACCAGAGCCTCGGCAATTTCAAGACCGGCAGTTTCGATGTGGTGGTGATGGCGCTGGCGCTGCAGGCCTTGCGCGCGCCCGATCATGTGCTGGATGAAATGTTGCGCATCGGCCGCGAAGGCATCGTCACTTTTCCGAATTTCGGCCACTGGCGCTGCCGCTGGTATATCGGCACGC
>JBEVMI010000035.1:0-7527 GCA_040508685.1 Spongiibacteraceae bacterium | reverse complement strand
CCGAGCGCTTCGTCGACGCTGTTGTCGATCACTTCCTGTGCAAGGTGGTTCGGGCGCGTTGTATCCGTGTACATGCCCGGGCGTTTGCGCACCGGGTCGAGGCCGGTCAGGACTTCAATACTTTCGGCGTTATAGGTGTTGGACATGTAGCTCTCAAATTATGCAGATGGGCCTTCCCTGCGCAGCAGGGGAGCCATTACGCGGTCGGCAATTGTAAGAACTCGACAACCTCCGGCAAATAGCGCTCGAAGCCCGGGAACTGGTGGTTGCCGCCCGGCTCAACCGTCTGGCGGCAGCCGGCATAAAACTCGACTGCCTCGCGATAGTCCAGCACTTCGTCACCGGCCTGGGTCAGCAGCCAGTAATACTCGGGGTGCAGGGTGGTCGGCAAGACCTGCTCCAGCCAGCGCGCGTGGCCCGCATCCAGCGTGAACTGGCTACCCGAGTACGGGTTGGTATTCGCGCCGAAATAGCGGTCGATGCGCAGGTGCGGCCGCGCCGAAGGATTCACCAGCACCGCGCGCAACTCGCAGCGTTCGGCCAGTATCGTCGCGAAATAACCGCCCATCGAACTGCCGATCAAACCCACCGGGCCGCGCTGCAGTGCCGCCACCACAGCCTCTTCTGCAGCGACCAGCGCCTGCTCCGGCAGGTCTGGCAGCAATGGCACCTCGAACGCGATCGGCAGGCGTTGTGCTGCCAGATAGTCGCGGGTCAGCGTCGCTTTCGCCGACCGCGGCGAACTCATAAAACCGTGGAGGTAAATCAGCGTGGACGTCATCGGGGCAGGCTATTAATGGCTGGAGGTTGCGGTGGGCCAGGAGGTCGCTCGACGATCGGATAACCGGGGATCAATAACCGTCGGAATCGACATCGGCGTAAAACATATCAGCCGCGACGCGTTCGATGCCAGTCTCGATACGGCCGTCGGCGTGCAAATCCAGCCAGCGGTAACCGGGTGCGAGATTGTCGACCCGGAAGTCCGGGCTGCCCGCCGCGAACTGCCAGGCGGTGGAGGGCGTCGTCAGTGTCCGCACGCCGCGCACGTTCTGGTCACTGGGCTGGTGCACATGGCCGCAAAGCACGGCCTTTACCTGCGGGAATGCGGCGATCAGACCCCAGAATTCATCGGCATTGCCAACGCGCTGGATATCGAGCCATGCGCAGCCGACGTCGAACACCGGATGATGCACGCAGATCAGGGCATGGCGCTGCGGCGCCGTCTCCAGACACTGCCGCAACGCCTCCAGCTCGCCCGTGGACAGATAACCGCCGACCTCACCGGGCACGCCCGAATCCAGCAGGATCACCTGCCAGTGCGCACCGACAAAACAACGCTGCAGGCACGCGGTGCCGCGCAGCGTCTCCTGCAACACGGCAGCACTGTCGTGATTGCCGGGCAACCAGCGCGCCTCGGCAAAATCGCGGGTGTAATCCTGCAAACGTTGATACGCGGCGACGCTGCCGTTATCGGAGAGATCACCCGTGGCCAGCAGCAAATCACAATCCGGTTGCTGGCGGCGTATCAATTCGAGCACCGCGCCGAGGCTGCGATCGGTATCGATATTGAGCAGGGGAACGCCGGGTTGGTCGCCGAGATGGCAATCAGTGATCTGCACCACGCGCAGCGGTGCGGGAGCGACAACGGTATTCACAATTCAGCGGTCTGGGATTCGCGCAAATCGAAACCGTGCTGGAGGCAGTGACTCAGCCACTCGCCGAGAAAACGGTTCCACTGCGATTTTTCATCCGGTTGATGCATGGCCTCGTTCGGATATTCGTAACGCGGCAAGATCCGGCGGCGACTGGCAAAGGCGACCACTTCGGCGAGACGCGCATCGTGATACACGCGCACGGTCAGGCGCGCGGCGATCTTCGAAAACAACGCTGTCGCCGCAAACAATTGTGGTGGCGATGAGGTTTGCGGCCGCTGGCAGATTTCGAGCGTGGTCGTGTAAGGGCAACGTTCGATGACATCGATCGACATTTCGGCGTTGCCCAAACCGAAGGTGCGCGAACGCAGCTCGCAGTCGGGCAACAGCCGCGCCAGGCGCGCGTAATTCGCCTCACACTCGGCCATGTCCGCCGCCAGATCGATTTGATATCGCCGTTTTTTCACCCTTTGCCCCTTCTCACTCCTCACGAGCAAGTCGCTGACGGTCGCGCGCGCTGCAACGATCGATTACCGCTACTGGCAAGCGTAGGCGCTGTTCGGCGCCACTGCCTGCCGGAGGGTATCACAGCTTACCGATCGTCCATGTTTGGATTTGTGTGAGGAATAGCACTGTGTCGCTTTGTTACACTGCCACATTAATAATGTTCAGATTGTTTGCAGATGCGTTGCAATTCATCGGCCATTTCGTCGCACGTTTAATCACCATCTCATTCGGGAAAAAACATGAAAGGATTGCTGCGCCCGCTCAGCTTCGGTATCGCCCTGCTCCTCGCACAACCGGGCCACAGCGATACGCTGCGCGACATCTACGATCTCGCGCTGAAAAACGATCCGAAATTACGCGCCGCGGCGGCAACCTTTCGCGCCAACCAGGAAACCGAAGTGCAGGCGCGCTCGCGGCTGCTGCCGCAGGTTGGTGCCGATGCCTCCTACGGCTGGACCCACCGCGAGCAGGAAGCGCAGGGTGTCATCGCCGGCGCTGGCGCCGTGTTCGACTTCCGCCCGGGCGATCAGCGTTCGGAGCTCGATGCCCGCGACCGCACATGGGGCGTCAGCCTCAGCCAGCCGCTGCTCGATCTGCCAGCATGGTTCAGCTTCCAGAGCGGCAAGGAGCTGAGCAAGCAGGCCGAAGCGCAATTCGCGTACGAACAACAGGACGTGATCGTGCGCGTCGCCCAGGCGTATTTTGCGGTGCTGCGCGCCGGCGACAATCTGCGGGCATCGCTGGCCGAAGAACGCGCCACCAAACGTCAGTTCGATCAAACCCAGAAACGTTTCGACGTCGGTCTGATTGCAATTACCGATGTGCACGAAGCCCGCGCCGCGTTCGATTCCACCATTGCGCAGCGTCTGATCGACGAGGGCGATGTTGCACGCGCCTATGAAGCATTGACCGCGCTGACCGGCCAGAGCCACACCAACCTGTGGGTGTTGAACAAGGATTTCCCGGTAACCGAGCCCGTGCCGGCGGCGCGCGATGAGTGGGTCGATTTCGCGCTGAAAAATAATTACGCACTCAAGGCCGCGTTCTACGGCATGGCAGCGGCCGGCGAAAACGCCGAAGCCAAACGCATGGAACATCTGCCGAAAATCACCGGCAATCTGAGTTATCAGGACGATTCGCTGCGCGGCGATCAGGATTACAGCCCGGCGTCGATTTTCGCCACCGATCCCGACGCCGACACCACTACCAGCGCGGCCATGCTCAAGTTGACCGTGCCGATTTTCACCGGCGGTTACACCAGCTCCGCACGCCGACAGGCGGCCGAGCAATACAACACCGCGCTGGAGCGCCGCATCGAAACCGAACGCAGCACCGTGCAGGCGACACGCTCGCAACATATTGCCGTGAGCACCGATATCCAGCGCGTAAAAGCGCGCTCGCAATCCATTATTTCCGCGCAGAGTGCGGTCGATGCCACCTCTGCCGGCTACGAAGTGGGCACGCGTAATGTCGTCGACGTGCTGGTCGCGCAGCGCACGCTGTACAACAATGCACGCGACTACGCGAATGCGCGTTACGACTATGTACTCGACACGCTGAAACTGAAACAGCAGGCCGGTACGCTGACACCGCAGGATATTGCCGACCTCGATACATGGCTGGTGGCACCCGACTCACCGACCGCCAGAACCTTTCAGAACTTTACCGACCAGTCGCAATTGATGGACGACGACACCACGGCCCCCGCCACCGAAGAAAATCTGCAGCCGGCACCGGCAGCAACACCACCGCGCGAACCCATCAATCCGCGGCAATCGGGCAAACCTCAACAGCGTTAGGTCAAATCAGCTGGTGTTACCCACGCGCAGATGGGTGGGCAGGCGGGAATGGCATGGGACTAATCGCCCGGCAGACGCGCGACTGACTGCAGCACAATGCGAATTTCCGCGATTAATTTGTCGAGCGCGCCGCGGTTGGCTTCGATCACCGCCCGCGCCGCATCTCCCTGCCGCGCCCGCTCATCCGGATCGTCGAACAATTCAACGACCGCATTCGCGATGGATTCGTGTGTACCGCATTTCTGCAATGCTCCCGCTGCGGTCAGCATTTCGGAAATTTCGCGGAAATTAAAATCGCTGGCGCCGGTGATGATCGGCAATCCCCACGCCGCCGGCTCCAGCATATTGTGGCCACCGCGTTCGATCAGGCTGCCGCCGACAAAGGCGATATCGGCCACGCCCAACAGCAACAACAGTTCGCCCATCGTGTCGCCGAGCAACACCTGTGTGTCGCGCGCGATCACTGTATTCGTCGAGCGCCGCTGCGCCGTCAGCTCCGCCTTTTCAATTAAACCGGCGACTACCGCAAACCGTTCGGGATGGCGCGGCACCAGAATCAGCAACGCATCGGGCAATGCCTGCAAAACCATGCGCTGCGCCGCCAATAAAATTTCGTCCTCGCCAGTGTGGGTACTGGCCGCAATCCAGACCGGGCGCCTGCCGAAACTTTCACGCAAGTCCCTGGCACGCTGCTGCAAAACGGTGTCGACGGTCAGATCGAATTTCACGCTGCCGGTAACCGACAGCTTTTCACGGGGCAGGCCCAGCTCGACAAATCGTTCGCCATCCACGGCGTTCTGCGCCACCACGCGCGTCATCTCCCGCAACATCGGCGCGGTGATCGCCGCCAATCGCCGATAACCCCGCGCCGATTTTTCCGACAATCGCGCATTGGCGAGCAACACCGGAATATGTCGACGCGCACAGCCGTGAATGATGTTCGGCCACAATTCTGTTTCAACGACGATCAACATCCGGGGGCGAATACGGTTTAAAAAACGCAGCACGGCGTCGGGCAGATCGTACGGTGCATACACATGAAAAATCCGACCGCTATGGATCTCCATAGCGAACAGTGCGCGGACTTGCTCCGAACCAGTCGGCGTCATCGTCGTCACGGTGATCGGCAAATCCGGATAACGCTCCAGCAACGCGCGAATCATCGGCGTGGCGGCGATGGTTTCGCCGACTGACACGGCGTGAACCCAGATACCACCGCGTCTTAATCTGGCGGAAAAAAATCCGAAGCGCTCGGCGATACGTTCGCCATAGGCGGGTGCCTTGCGCGCACGCCTGAACAGGCGAAATAACACCAATGGTGACAACAAATAAAGAAGCAGTGTGTAAAGCCAGCGCATTCAGAACGCCTGATTTTTAAATGGATGGGGCACGTAAATGCGCTGAAGTTAGCGGTCGATGGGTATACTACGGCATCACTCTCGCATCACCAATTCGACGACCCGCAATGACTGCGTTTTCTTTCGATGTTGACGTCGCCATTATCGGCGGCGGTATCGGCGGCCTCTGGCTGCTGAACCGGCTGCGCACGCGCGGCCTCAACGCGGTGCTGCTCGAAAAAAATGCATTGGGCAGCGAACAGAGCGTCAACTCGCAGGGCATGATTCACGGCGGTATCAAATACGCCCTGGGCGGATCGCTGACCGGCGCCAGCGAAGCCATCGCCGCCATGCCTGACCACTGGCGTCGCTGCCTGCGCGACGAAGGCGATGTCGACCTGCGCGGCGCACAGGTACTCAGCGATCACTTCTATTTGTGGTCGACCGAAACGTTGACCTCGCGCCTGGCCGCCTTCTTCGGCAGCAAGATGACCCGCGGGCGCGTCGAATCGGTAGCGCCGCGCGAACGCCATCCGGCCTTTCAGAATCCAGCCTTTCGCGGCAATCTCTATCGCCTCGTCGACATGGTGCTCGACGTCCCTTCCGTCGTACAAAAACTTGCCGACAACTGTGCGGGGCGCATTTATAAAATCGAAGCGCTGAATTTTGTCCGCGGCGGGATCGGCAATGAAAATGATGGCGACGTAACTGCCATTCAATTCCAACAAATGTCGGGTGACACGATCGAGATTCGCCCGCGCCAGATCGTGCTCAGCGCCGGCGCCGGCAATGAAACCTTGTTGCAGCAACTCGACTGCAGCAAACCGGTCATGCAACGCCGACCACTGCAACAGGTTTTACTCAAACACGACTACCCGCATGCGCTGTACGCCCATTGCACCGGCTCGAATCCATCGCCGCGCCTGACCATTTCCAGCCACCCCACCTGCGACGGCAAATGGGTGTGGTACCTCGGCGGCGATCTCGCCACCAGCAACGCCGACCTCAACGCCGACGCATTGATCGCCAAGGCCAAGCAGGAATTGCGCGACCTGCTGCCGTGGCTGCCCTTCGACAACGCGCAATGGGCAACCGTGTGTATCGACCGCGCCGAACCGAAACAGAAAGGCCTGATCAAACCCGACAAAGCCTTTGCCGCAGCCACCGATCGCTGTACCAATGTCATCGCCGCGTGGCCGACCAAACTGACACTGGCGCCGAACATGGCGGACGCAGTCGAAGCCTTGCTCGACCTGCAACCACGCGCCGCCGCACTGCCCGCCGCGTGCGCATCGCTGGCGGCGCCGGTGGTGGCGACGCCGTGCTGGGACACCTTGTTTTGATGACTGTATTTTAATGGACGTATTTAAATGAACGCGCGAGACGTTTTGCCAAAACGTCAATTCGGCAGCACCGGCATTGCAATCAGCGTGCTCGGCCTCGGCACGGTCAAGCTCGGCCGCAACCAGGGCGTGAAATATCCGCAGCATTTCGAAATTCCCGATGACGACAGCGCCGCCGACTTAATTGCCCAGGCGAAAGATCTCGGCATCAATCTGATCGATACAGCGCCCGCGTATGGCAACAGCGAAGAACGACTCGGCAAGCTGTTAAAGGGCCAGCGCCGCGACTGGATTATTTGCACCAAGGTCGGCGAGGAATTTGAAAGCGGAAAATCCGTTTTTGATTTCTCCGCCGAGCATACGCGCTACAGCGTCGAACGCAGCCTGCAACGTTTGCAGACCGACATACTCGATATCGTGCTGATACACTCCGACGGCAATGACCTGCATGTGATTCGCCACAGCGGCGCGCTCGAAACTTTGGCACGCTGCAAACAACAGGGCCTGGTTCGCGCTTTTGGCGTATCCACCAAAACCGTCGCCGGCGGCATCGTCGCCGCCGAACTGAGCGACGGCGTGATGGCGACCTACAATGCGCTCTACGCCGATGAACTGCCGGTGCTGGAATATTGCGCGGAACATTCCAAAGGCGTGCTGATCAAAAAGGCGCTCGCGTCCGGTCATTTTGCCGGCAGCCAAGGCATCAGCGCCGAGGACAGCCTGCGTACCGTGCTGGCACATCGCGCCGTCAGCAGCGCGATCGTCGGCACCATCAATCCGCAACATTTGCGCGCGAATATCCAGACCGCAGTCGCCGGCTGATTTGTGCTCCCTTTTTTCAAACGGTTTTTATGAGGAGATTTGTATGGCGGAAAAATTGATCGAGCGC
>JBEVMI010000032.1:0-7202 GCA_040508685.1 Spongiibacteraceae bacterium | reverse complement strand
CCATCGCTTTTCAGAAACTTTCAGGCTCGCAACAAACCACAGCGTAATGGTTGGCCGCTTTATTTCAGCACTGGGCTTTATTTCAGCGCCGGAGCGAAGCGGCAACGCACACCGCGTGTGGAGGATTTTTTATGACCACCACCCTCTACGTCTGCGAAACCTGTCGTTACGACAAAAACACGCGCACACATGAAGGCCGCGACGGCGGCGCGATTCTGCTCGACCATTTACAAAAACAAATGGGACAGCAACAAATAGGGCAACAACAGCTGGCGCCACACGCCAGCGATCTAGTCATTAAAACCACGCGCTGCCTGATGGCCTGCACCCGCCACTGCACCGTGCATCTGCGCGCGCCGGGCAAGATCAATTACGTGATCGGCGATTTCGCGCCGACCGCGGACAGCGCAGCGACCCTGCTCGATTACGCCGCCAAATATCAGTTATCGGAAACGGGGCAGGTGCCCTACAGCACATGGCCGCAAGGTATCAAAGGCCATTTCATTGCGCGCACGCCGCCCTTCGATGACCCAGACTCTCGCTAGGAGAAGTTTATGCTGACCAAAAAAATCCCCGCCACCATCGTCACCGGTTTTCTCGGCAGTGGAAAAACCACGCTGCTGCGTCACATCCTCACCAACAACAACGGCCTGCGCATCGCCGTGATCATCAATGAATTCGGCGAACTCGGCATCGACCGCGAAATCCTGAAAGGCTGCGATATCGGCTGCGAAGAACAGGAGCAGGACGGCAAACTCTACGAACTCGCCAACGGCTGCCTGTGCTGCACGGTGCAGGAAGAATTTTTCCCGGTCATGCAACAACTCGCCGAACGCCGCGACCAGATCGATCACGTGCTGATCGAAACCTCCGGCCTCGCGATTCCGAAACCGTTGGTGCAGGCCTTCAACTGGCCGGAAATCAAAAGCGCATTTACCGTCGATGCAGTCATCACCGTAGTCGACACGCCTGCCACCGCCGAAGGCCAGTTCGCCGAAGATCCGACCGCCGTCGATAGCCAGCGCCGCGCCGACCCCAATCTCGATCACGAATCGCCGCTGCATGAATTGTTCGAAGACCAATTGTCCGCTGCCGATCTCGTCATCCTGACCAAGACCGATCTGGTGTCGCCGCAGCAGCGCGAACACGTCGAAGCATTAGTGCGGGCAGAAATTCCGGCGTCGGTGAAAATTGCCGTCGCCGATCACGGCCAGATCGATCTGAATATTCTGCTCGGATTAAATAGCGCCGCTGAAGACAATATTCATCTGCGCCCCGGTCATCATAATAAAGGGGGCCATGAGGACGAGCACGACGATCATGATCACGACGCATTCGATTCCGTCGTCGTCGAATTGCCGGCGGTCGATAAAGACAAATTGCTGGAAACACTGCGCACGCTGGTCGATGCCCACACGATCTATCGCATCAAAGGTTTTGTCGCACTGCCGGACAAGCCGCGCCGTTTGGTTGTGCATGGTGTCGGTCGCCGTTTTGACAGTTATTTCGATCGCCCGTGGCGCGTTGACGAAACTCCGCGCACGTACATCGTGCTGATCGGCCAGGAGCTCGATCAGGCCGTGCTGCAAAATGCGCTACAGACAGCGATCGCAGCGCAAGTGAAAACCGAAGTGAAGACCGAGAGCGTGTAATGCATCTGCTCGCCACCCGGCCCGGCGGTCTGGTCGATGACACCGCAGGACTGATTCGCATCGAACAGGACCCCGCCGATATCGTCATCCTCAGCGCCGCCGATACCACGCTGGCACTGCTCGCCGCCGCCCACGCAAAACTCGGCGACGATTTTCCTTCAGTGCGGTTGTGCAACCTGCTGTATTTGCGCCAGCTCGCCACCATCGATATGTATGTCGACGAAGTCTTGCGCCACGCGCGTGTGGTTATCGTCGACCATCTCGGCGGCGAATCCTACTGGCCTTACGGCACCGAACAGTTAGTGCAGCTTGCTCGTCAGAACGCACAAACACTGGTGATGTTTTCCGGCGACCGCAGCGAAGATATCAACCTGCTCAACAAAAGCACCGCAACGCCAGAGCAGTGCCGCGAGTTATGGCGTTATTTGCGTGAAGGCGGACCGGATAACGCGCAGCAATTTTTCCAGTTTATCGGCGGACAGTTTTTCGAGAGAACACGTGATGCACTACCACCCCGCGCGCTGCCGGAAATTGCGATCTGGCATCCGCGGCACGGCGTCGCAATCATCGACGACTGGAAAAGTGAATGGCAAGCCGACTGGCCGGTCGTTGCAGTCATTTTTTATCGCGCGCATTTGCAGGCCGGCAACACGGCAGTTTTCGAGGCGCTGAGCGAAGCGTTAAAAAAACAGAATCTCAATCCCCTGCCGATCGCGCTGACATCGCTGAAAGATCCACTTTGCATGGAAACGCTGCGGCAGTTATGCAGCGATCACGACACCGCCCTGGCGTTGAACACCACCGCCTTCTGCGTTGCCGCCATCAATAAAGACGAAGGTGATGTGGCAGCACATACGCCACTCATCGGTACGGCGCCGGTGTTGCAAGTGATATTGAGCGGTGGCGATCGCGAAACCTGGGTCGACGATTCGCAGGGACTGAATCCGCGCGACATCGCGATGCAGGTCGCACTGCCCGAAGTCGACGGCCGCATCATCACACGAGCCATCAGCTTCAAGGGCCTCGCATATCGCTGTGAAAGAACCCAGACCGACGTCATCGCGTATCAGCCCGACAGCGAGCGCGTGGCTTTTATCGCGGAGCTGGCGGCGCGCTGGTGTCGTTTGCAAACCCTTAGTAATGCCGAAAAACACATCGGCCTGATTCTGGCGAATTATCCTGCGAAAGAAGGCCGCATCGGCAACGGCGTCGGCCTCGATACACCGAACTCCGTCATCAGCATTTTGCGGATGCTGGAACGCGAGTCGTACACGATCAACCATATTCCCCTTGATGGCGATGCACTGCTGCAGGAGTTATTGGGTGGCGTCACCAACGATCCCGAACAGTGGGCTGCGCGACCGGCCAGACAAAGTTTTGCGCTGAGCGATTATTTGAATTTGTTCGCACAACTGCCGGCAGCCAATCGCACCGCTATTATCGAGCGCTGGGGCGCACCGGATATCGACCCGATGTTGCGCAACGATGCGAATGGCCAGCCGCGTTTTATGATTGCGGGTATTCGCTGCGGCAAAATTTTCGTCGGCATCCAGCCTTCTCGCGGCTACAACCTCGACCCTTATGCCACGTATCACAGCCCCGATCTGGTACCACCGCATTATTATCTGGCGTTTTATTTCTGGCTGCGCACGACATTCCAATGCGACGCCATCGTGCATGTCGGCAAACACGGCAACCTCGAATGGCTGCCGGGCAAAACCATTGCGCTCAGCAACGAATGCTGGCCCGATCTGATTTTCGGGCCGACACCGCACCTGTATCCGTTTATCGTCAACGACCCCGGCGAAGGCAGTCAGGCCAAACGCCGCGCGCAGGCAGTGATCATCGATCATCTGATGCCGCCGCTGACCCGCGCCGAAAATTATGGCCCGCTGCAAGATCTTGAACGCCAGGTCGACGAATATTACGAAGCGCTGCTGGTCGATCCAAAACGCGCGACGCTACTGCGCAAAAGTATTCTCGCCAACATTATCGAAAACAATCTGCACCGTGACCTTGGCGTCGACGCACCGGCCAATAGCGGCGATGAAGATGCGCTGCTGACCAAAGCCGATGCCTACTTGTGCGAAGTGAAGGAATCGCAGATTCGCGACGGCCTGCATATTTTCGGGCAATCGCCTGCGGACATTCAGCAGCGCGATACGTTGCTCGCGCTGGCACGCTTCGCGGTGGGCAATGGCGACGGCGAAAATGCGAGTTTGATACAGGCGCTGAGCCGCGATCTGCTGACCTGCGCTAATGTCGACGAGGATTTCGATCCGCTCGATGCGGATTGGGCTGCGGAGTGGACGGGGTCGAAGCCGGAATTATTGCAGTCGATCAGCACGACACCGTGGCGCAATAATGGCGACACGCGCGAGCGGCTCGAATTATTTGCAACCCAGGTGGTCGAGAAAATTATTGCTGACGGTAATTTGCCGCAGGCATTTCGACACACGCAACCCGTCATCGATCGCATCCGCACGATGTTGTTGCCCGCACTCAACACCTGCGGCCCCAACGAATTAAATGGCCTGCGCGACGGCCTCAACGGTTTGTTTGTACAACCCGGCCCCAGCGGCGCACCGACGCGCGGCCGGCCCGATGTATTACCCACCGGCCGCAATTTTTATTCGGTGGATACGCGTGCAGTGCCAACACCGACGGCGTGGCTGCTCGGCCTGAAATCCGCCAACGTATTGCTCGAACGGTATTTGCAGGATCACGGCGATTACCCGCGTGCAATCGGCCTCTCGGTGTGGGGCACGGCAACCATGCGCACCGGCGGCGACGACATCGCGCAAGCTTTTGCATTGCTGGGCGCGCGGCCGACGTGGGCTGCTGGCAGCCATCGCGTGACCGGCGTCGAAATCCTGCCGATGTCTTTGCTCGATCGCCCGCGTATCGATGTGACATTGCGCGTCTCCGGATTTTTCCGCGATGCGTTCGCCAACGTCATGCAATTGTTCGACGGCGCCGTGCAATCCATCGCCGAACTCGACGAGCCGGAAGCGGTTAATCCATTGCGCGCACGCGTGCTGCGCGAGCAAGCCGAATTGGTGGCGCAAGGTTTATCGAATGACGAAGCGCGGCATCAGGCCGGCCTGCGCATTTTCGGCGCCAAACCGGGTGCGTATGGCGCGGGCCTGCAAACCCTGATCGACGAACGCTGCTGGAGCGACGACGCCGATCTCGCCAACACCTATCGCGACTGGGGCGGCTATGCGTATTCGCGCGAACAATACGGCGAAACCGCGCACGACCGGTTCGAGCAGCGCCTCGCCAGTATCGATCTGGTTTTGCAGAATCAGGACAACCGCGAACACGATCTGCTCGACTCCGACGATTACTACCAGTTCCAAGGCGGCATGACCGCGGCAGTGCGGCATTTCAGCGGCAAACAACCGACGATTTATCACGCCGATCACAGCAATCCTGCATCGCCGCGCGTGAATTCGTTGCAGGAAGAAATCAGCCGTGTCGTGCGCGCGCGCGTCGTCAACCCGAAATGGATCGCCGGCGTCAAACGCCACGGCTACAAAGGCGCCGCGGAAATGGCAGCGACCGTGGACTATCTGTTTGCGTACGACGCCACCGCACGGGTAGTCGGCGATTATCAATACGCACTGGTAAGCGATGCATACGTGAACGACGCCGACAATCGCGAATTCATGCAGCAGCACAATCCCGCGGCATTTCGCGAAGTGTGCGAGCGCCTGCTCGAAGCGATGCAACGGGGTCTCTGGCAAGATCCCGGCGACCACCGCGAACAAATCGAAAACCATCTGCTCGACAGCGAACAGATGCTGGAGAGCTGACCATGTCCGCAAAACCCTTATTTCCGTTCAGCGCCCTGCTCGGCCAGGACAATTTGCAGCGCGCACTGCTGCTTGCGGCAATCGACGCGGGCATCGGCGGCGTACTCATCGAAGGCCCGCGCGGCACCGCTAAATCCACCAGCGCCCGCGCCATTTCCGAATTGCTGCCGGACGGCCATTTCGTTACGCTGCCACTCGGCGCGAGTGAAGAACAATTGCTGGGTTCGCTCGATATCGAAGGCGCGCTGCAGGCAGGTAAAGTCAAATTCGCACCCGGCCTGCTCGCGAAAGCGCACGACGGCGTGCTGTATGTCGACGAAGTCAATCTGCTGCCCGATGCCTTGGTCGATCAATTGCTTGATGTCGCTGCCAGTCAGGTCAATATCATCGAACGCGATGGCATTTCACATTCGCACCCTGCCAGCTTTGTATTGATTGGTACCATGAATCGCGAAGAAGGCGACCTGCGACCGCAACTGCTCGATCGTTTCGGTCTCGCACTCGCGCTGGAAAATTATCACGACGTCGAATTGCGTCAGCAAATAATCAAGGCACGACTCGCGTTCGATCTCGATCCGGACACTTTTCGTCAGCGTTTCGCCACGCAGCAAGAGCAATTGGCGGAAACGATTCGCCGCGCACGCGCGACTTTGCCGACACTCGAATTTAATGATGCCGTGCTCGCCCATGCCAGCGCGTTATGCATCGCCGCGCAAGTCGATGGTCTGCGCGCTGATCTGGTGATGTTGCGCGCGGCCCGCGCATTGGCGGCGCTGCAAGGTGATGCGGAAATTACGACGACTCATGTGAATGCCGTCGCCGAGCTGGCGCTGTTTCACCGCCGTCGCGCGCATCAATCCGGCAGTAACTCCCCGACAGCCAATACATCGCCTAATTCGCAGCAGCAGAATAGCGGAAGCGCTGATGCTGATTACGGGGCAATGGCACCGCTGCCGGTCGCAGCGATTGCGGTCAAAGGAGTGAAACCGCTGCCGCTAAAAAAGCGCTGAGCCATCCCGCCCGGGTGGCGCAACCAATGCAGCCTGCGGCGCGGGGCAATAAATCTGCTGGCAAACGGCTTACGGTTTTACGCGGTGAATCGAGCGTGCAATTACACTGGCCGCGCACACTTCTGACCAAACGTAACGATGTGCTTGCCCGCGAACATTTGCGCTTCAAGCAAAAGATCGCGCGCGCCGGCATCCTGCACTGTTTTGTGCTCGACTGCTCCGGTTCGATGCTGGTCGGCAAACAACTCGCGCTGGCGCAGGGTGCACTCCAACAATTGCATCAACGCGCGTACCAGCAGCGCGCGGATATTGCATTGGTGACATACGCCGGTGATGAAGCCGTAATTCGTTTGCGCCCCACTGCGGCGCGCCCCCTCAATGCGTTGCAGATGAATCGACCATTGCCGTTATTGCAAGGCGGCGGCGCCACACCGATCACATTAGGAATCGCCAAAGCCGACACGCTGCTCGCCGAAAATCGCCGCCGCAACCCCTCGCAGCAAACCTGGTTGTGGCTGATCAGCGACGGTCGCAGCAAGGAGTTGCCAGAGCGTCCTGCGCACGCCGATGTCGTGCAAGTGATCGACTGCGAACAACAACGCATCGCGTTAAATCGATGCCGCGTGATCGCCGAACGCTGGCAGGCCGACTATCAAACGCTGAATGACTTACTGGAGCCATGAACATGGATAACGAAGACAATAAACCCGATGCACATCTGC
>JBEVMI010000025.1:0-15039 GCA_040508685.1 Spongiibacteraceae bacterium | reverse complement strand
AGGGCGATCTGACGCGAAGCCCTCACCCCCGACCCCTCTCCCGCAGGGAGAGGGGAGACAATCACCACGAGCCTGTGCGCTGCAATTTCATCACCACCGGTCCGCCGGCACTGGCATCGGTATTGACCGGCTGTGCGCGCAGTAAAAACACCAGACTGTCGCGAAACTCCTGCGGCAATGCGCGCGACGCCGACAACTGCGCGTTCAGGTCATAGGCGCGTGTTTCCAGATTGGCGGTGAGCGTGCCGGTAGCGGCGAGATCGCCAGCCCCACTTATTTTCCCGGCCACCATACCGTCATTATGGGTGGCGACATTCAATTGATAATCCGCCAGTGCAAGCCAGCGATCGCCCCACTGCCATTGCGCCCGGCGCCAATCGATCGAGCCATCGATTTTCTGCAGCGTCGTGCGCGAAAAATCGACGGCGTCGAGATTCAGCGCCAGCGTGCCGCGCGCGGGAAGCGGCGCCCAGATTTTCAGCAGCTCCACCGGCAGCGCCGCGCGCAACTCATGCAGACGGACACTCCCCAACGGATTCACGCGCAAACGGGTCGTGACGATTTGTTCGCCCCACTCCGAGGAAATTTTCGCCGACGGGTGCAGCCACAACAACGACCAGCCATTCAATTGCCAATCCAGACGGCCGAGCGCGATCCGCTGATTGCCCACCGTCACAAAGGCCTGCCCTGCACTGCCGCGCCAGAACGAACCATCGATCGCGGCCAGCTCGAGTTGCGGCACACTCCAGCGCAGCAGACGCACCGTCGCCGCAGCCGGCGCCAACACCAGCAGCCAGGATAAAAACCACAGCGCGGCAGCGACAATGAGCCCGCGGCGCAACCGCGGTGAAAACATCAGGGAATAATCGGGCATCGCAGGGTTAACGGTTATCCATGAGGCTATCGATGAAGTTATGCGCGAAACAGCCGCACGGAAACATTGACGAGACCGGTGCTGGCACCCGGCGAAATGGCCAGATCGCGCACCGTGACACTTTCGTTTTCCAGTTGATGCAGCCAGCGCGCGATCTGATCGAAGGAGCTGTTGTCGAAACGGATCTGGACGTCGCCGCTGCTACCTGGCTGAAACCGGCTCATCTGCAATTGATGGGCAGCCACCGTGCGGTCGAGCAATTGCGCCAGGGTTTCCTGTGTCGCAGTGCCCTGCACACCGGCCTGTCGCAATTGCTGATATTCGGCGGCGAGCGCCGTCATCGATTGCACCGTCTCTCGCAGCCCGGCATTGCCGCGCGCGAGGCTGCTGTTGGCAGCGGCAAGCGGACGCCACGCCGCCTGGTAAAACACATAGATCGCCAGCGCAATCGCGAGCAATACCAGCATCGTCTGATCGCGCCGATTCAGTTCCCGAAATTTATTCAGCAACGGCATTTCGCCTTCCCTTCAATCGAACTGCTCAAAAAATCAGTGTTTGTCGATAATGCGCAGTTGCGCGCGCGTGCGCTCACCGTCGGCATTGCTGCCGACCAGTTGTGCGTCGAGTCCGGTTTTTGCAATCGCCGCGCGCAGTGCTTCGACATCCTTGAAACTTTTCGCGACGATATTCAACCGTACTTCGCCGCTTTTTTCGCTGTAGCCCAGCGTTTGAATACTGATGGCATCGATGCTTTTAATGGCGCCGCCGAGACGCTGCAACGTCGGCAATACCGCACTGCCCTGGCTGCCGCGCAGCCCCTGCACCTTGCGCCGCAATTGCCGTTCGGCGTCGTTGATGGCACCGCTCGGTTCGACGCTGCGATAAATCTGTTCGACCTGTTGCCGCAGCGCGAGATTTTCTTTTTGCAGACGGTGATGCTGAATACCGGCGACCACAAACTGCACCAGGACCGCGACTGCCGCAGCGATCAGCGGAATACGCCACAACGTCCACCAGCGCTGCCACGGCAGTCGACGCGCGAACACACCCTGCAAAAAGTCGAGTGATGTTGTCAGCGGCAACACCGCCGCCGGCAATGTTTGCAATACCGCGATGCCGCGCAACATTTCCGGCAACGCTGCCTGCCACGCGACTAACGCATTGTCATCGGGGGTCGCGTCGATCCAGATAAGCAGACGCTGCGGCAGTTGTTCGGCGTCATCGAGCAGAATCTGCAGCGCCAATTGCGCGCTATCCGCCTCCAGCGCAAAACCGCGCCAGCGGTCGACGCGAACCAGCCAACGTTGCCCCTGCAGTCGCAAGCTCCAGCAGTCGGGCTCCCACGGCAGCAACAAGGTTTCCGGTACCGCGTGTTTGATATCGAGTCCGGCGTCTTGGCAGCGCTGCAGCCAGTCCGCAAACCATTGCCGCTCAACCACCGCGACCGGCACCTGCTGACCGTCGATGGGCCCCAGCGCAAAATGCTGCGCGGCGACGTCGTCGAGCAATTGTTCTTCCAGCGCAAATGGAATCGTCTGCCGCAACAGCCGCCGTTCGTGCGCGGCAAACCCGACCTGCTGCAACAAGACTTTGTCACCGGGTACGACGAATACCAGTTCGGCCTGACGGCTTTCCGGCAGCGCGGCAAAATCTTCAACGCGGCCGAGGCCGGCGCCACTCGCGCTTTGCCAGCGCAGCGTTGCATCGTCCTGCGGCGTCAGCACCACCTGCGTTTTGATCGCAGCTTTCATCACCATTCCCCAAATGTGCGGGCCACGACCCGCACGTCTTTTTTGCCGCGGTGCAGCACGCTGCGCAAAGTGTAGCGTCGCCCCAGAAATTCGGTCTGCGCAGTCAATTGAAAATAGTCACTTTCGCTGCCGTACTGAGCCTTGCCCGCCGCATCCATCTGGTCGGTCAGCAGCGCATTGACCGCTTCGATATCCAATGTCTGTTTGGCCTTGCGCTCAGCCAGCAATTTATCGAGCACGCTCGGCTCCAGCGGTACCAGCGTCTTGGGGCCGTTGATTGCAGCCAACACGCCCGCTGGCGCGGTATTTAAATTAATCGGGCCACCCGTCTTGGGCCACACCGTCACCACACCTTCCAGCGCGCGATAAATTTCCGGCGTCATGCCGCGCACCCACATCAATTCCGACGGACTGGCAAGCGCGCGATTGGCCGGCAGACCCGGCGGTTCGGCAGCGGCGTAATGCTGGCTTTCCGCGCCGCCGAGTCCGGAGACATTGTCGTCGCCATCGATCCAGTCGGTGATCGCGTCGACCAGCGCATCGGCCTCATCCCCAGCGAGCGGCTGCTGCAACGGCAGCGCCAGCAACAAGCGCAGCAGGATCTGTTGCGATTCATCACGTGCAACCGGGTTGGGTTGCCCGGTCTGTTTTTTGGCAACCACCGAATTCAGATTAAAACGGCCCTGCAAATCTTCGAGCTGTCCTGCGATCCAGCCGTAATCCGTGGGGAATTTCTGCGGCTTGGCCCACTCCTCGAATAAATTATCGTCAGCGGACCCGGTTTGTTTGTCCCGCAACAATGCCGCGCGGGCGACCCCTTCGGCACCGAGCAGATACGCGTACGCCTGCTCGCTGTGCAGTTGATTTTCAACACGGCGAAACATCAGCAGGAAATCGCCGCTCAACGTCGTCGCCAGCACCACCACGGTGGCAACTACCAGCAGCGCAACGATCAATGCCGCACCACGCTGTGGATTGACGCTCGTTGCAGGGCTAATTTTTCTGTTCATTCGCCAGCCCCACGATGCGCGTGATACTGCCAATGCCATCGACGTCGAGTTCGACCTGCACCGCAATCGGCAGCAAGTCGTCGATTTTCGACATCGGCCAGCGCGGCATCCATTCGCCGCCGAGTTCCGCGGTGAGTTTATTGCCGGACTCGCCATCGAGAAATTGCACGGTGACGGCCTTGACGCCGCCCATCATTTTCACCGACTGGGGCAATTCCTCATCGTCGAGTCGATCGAGCACCGGCCAGTGATCGCGCCATAAATTGTTGTCGGCATCGAGCCGGTAACGCACGCGCTGAATCGCACCGCGACGCAGGCCACGCGGGTTATCCCAACCGACGCGCGTCAGCACCAGAATATTGTCGCGATCGTCGCCAGCGAACGGTCGCTCCAGCACCGGATTTTCACCGCCCCACATTGCAGGCTCGCGTTCGTCGCCGGCGGCGATATCGCGGTCGACGGATTCGCGCAGATCGCGCGTGATCCAGCTGACCGTAGTCTGCAAATCGACCAGCCGGCGCGCCTGCTCACCGTGCCGTGACGCTGCCGTCATCGCCGTGCTCAATCCGGCATACGCCATCAGTGCCACCAGTGCAGTGATCGCCATTGCGAGCAACACTTCGAGCAGCGTGAAACCGCGCACGATCTTCATGGCGTTTTATGCGCCATATCGAGCACCGCGGTCAGCGATGCCAGCGGCGAAACATTTTTGTCTTCGCTCGCCGCCACCGAAATCTCCAGCTGCACGAAACCCTGCGCGCCGGTGCGTTTCGGTTCGGCGCGCCAGTACCACGTGCTGCCCGCCATATCGACGCTGCCGCTCTCCGTATCCGACGGCACTCGATTCGACGCCGCGTTGCGCAACAGCGCGAGTTCGAGCTGATTTTGCGCGACCCAGTGCGCGATCATCTTGTCGCGCAGATAGATAGTGCCATCGACCTGCCGCATCATGCTGACCAGCACTGCCGTCACCGCCAGCGCGACAATCGCCATCGCGACCAGCACCTCGACCAGCGTAAAACCCCGCCGATCGCTGCGCAGATTGCGGCCGCTAATGCAGTTCATCCTGCGTTTCCACGTCGACCCGACCCAGCGCATCGCCGCGAATGACCGGCCCGTTTTTTTCACCGCTAAAATTCACGCGCAAAACAAACGGCGTGGTTTCGCCACCTGGGGTCAGCCAGATATCCGGTTTCAATGCATTTTTTTCATCGTCGCCCGCTTTCGATTTTCTCGCGGCGGAATTTTTTTCATCCGGCGTCAACAACTCGATCGGAATTTCGCGGCCTTCGATTTCGAGCACGGCGTCGACATTGGCGCCAAACTGGCCGCTGCCATCGAGATCGCGCGGCGCTTCCGGCTGCCAGCCCAGTCTGGCTTTGGTTTCGTCTTTTTTATCTGCGTTATTTTTTTCCAGCGGACCGAGCAACGACGCCGGCTCGCGAAAATGCAGCCAGCGCCACGCGATTGCACTGTCGCCGCTCGCGTCGCCATCGGCGGCAGCCGTGCGATAAAACTGCAGTCCCCAGGTTTCGCCGCCGAGAGTGGCTTCGCCAGCGACGATTTCGAATTGATTGGCCAGCTGTTTCGCTTCGTTGCGCAACACCAGCGGCCGGTTGCCGCCGATATTAAAACTGACGATGCCGACACCGAGCCCGATGATCAGAATGACCACCATGACTTCAACCAGCGTAAAACCCTGGGTCGAATATCTGGAGCCGGCGCGCCACACAAATAATTACTGCTGCGACTTGGTGTCGTCTTGCCAATTGCCGAGATCGGCGTTTTCATCCTCGCCGCCGGTAACGCCATCGGCGCCGAGCGTGTAGATGTCGTAATCACCCTTGCCGAATTCGGCTGGATTCAAATACAAATAGGGACGGCCCCACGGATCGTCCGGCAGATTGTCGACATAACCGCCCTGCTTCCAGTTGCGCGGAATCGGATCCATCGCCGGTTTTTCCACCAGTGCCTTTAATCCCTGTTCCGAATTGGGGTAGGAAAAATTGTCGAGTTTGTAGAGCTTCAACGCAGTCTCAAGATTCTTGAAATCCGCTTTTACTTTTTGAACACGCGCCTCGTCGGCACGATCCAGAACATTCGGCGCAACGATCGCGACCAGCAGGCCGATAATCACGATCACCACCATGATTTCGATCAGACTGAAACCGTTCTGATGTTTCGGTGTATAGGTTTGCACTTGCATAAATTCCTCGCGGATTTTTGAATACATTTGAATGTTTAAAACATCAATTCACGCCGAACTCGCCAAGTGCGGTGCCGTTCGTATTGCCGGGACCGTGTGGCGCCATGGAGGGCGCCACCCGAGCCTGTACACGGATGTACGTCTTTGCGTGTCCCGGCAATACGAACGGCACTGCACATAACCACGAATCCAGCAAAAACTACGTAATCAAACTATTCATATTCACGATCGGCAACAACACCGCGATCACGATAAAACCAACCACGATGGCCATCGCGACCACCATCAACGGCTCCATGATCGCCATCAGACTGCCGAGCGTCATTTCCAGCTCCCGCTCCTGATTCTGGGCGGAGCGCGCCAACATCGCTTCGAGTTCGCCGCTCGCCTCGCCGCTGGCAACCATATGCACCATCATCGGCGGAAACAGGTTGGTCTGCGCCAGTGCCCGATGCAGGCTGCCCCCCTCCTGCACGGTAATCGCGACCTGCCGGCTCGCTTCGCGCAGACGGCTGTTGGTGAGTACCTCGCCGGCGATTTTCAACCCTTCCAGCAACGGCACACCACTCGATGTCAGGATGCTCAGCGTCGAGGCGAAACGCGCGGTATCCATCGCGATGATCAACCAGGAAATAAACGGCACACGCAACAGAAACTGATGCCACAGATGGCGGCGCCCGGCATCTTTCAGCAGGTACCAGACCAGCCAGATCGCTGCGAGCACGGCGAGTATCAACGCCCACCAGTAATTCGTAAAAAAATGGCTGGTCGCGATCAGCACCTGGGTCGGCCACGGCAGCTCGGCCTTCATGTGTTTGAACATGTCGATCAGCTTCGGCACCACGCCGACCATCAGCGCGACCACCACACCGAACGCCACCAACATCAGGATGATGGGATACACCATCGCCATTTTCAGTTTCTGCTGCGTGTACTGGCCGTTCTCGGTGTACTCGGCAAGGCGCTCCATGATCGTGCCGAGAAAACCGGCGCTCTCACCGGCGCGCACCATCGCGCGATACATTTCCTTGAACACCTGCGGAAATTCACCGAGTGCATAGGCCAGCGTGTGGCCTTCGACCACGCGCGAACGCACCTGCAACATCAGACCTTTGATTTTCGGTCGCCGCGCCTGCTGCGCCGCGGCACTCAAGGCTTCGTCGAGCGGCATGTTCGATTGAATCAGCGTCGACAATTGCCGCGTCAACATCGCCAGATCGCCCTGGCTGATACGCGGTTTGAAAAAGCCGCGCCAGCTGGCGTCGGTTTTGTGTTTTTCGACAGTGGCCGCGGCGACGACTTCCACTGGTTTTAATTCGCGCGCACGCAATTGCGTGCGCACCTGGCGTTCGGAATCGGCTTCGACCACGCCTTTGATCATCTTGCCGCTGACATCGAGCGCGCGGTAATTGAAAGTCCCCATGACGATTCGTTGCGCGGTCAGGCCGACGTCACGCGCAACACCTCCTCCACCGTGGTTTCGCCGGCGAGAATACGGCGGCGACCGTCGTCGCCGATGCCGGCGCTGCGGGTGCGGGCGTACACGGCCATCGCCTGTTCGCTGGCGCGTTCGTGAATCAATGAACGCAGCGTGTCGTCGATCTCGACAAATTCATAAATACCGGTGCGGCCGCGATAGCCGGTGTTATTGCAATGCGGGCAACCGGCGGGACGGAATAATTGCGGCGACTGCAGCGGATCGACCCGCAACAGTTCACAGGTCGGCTCATCCGCGGTATAGGGTTGCCGGCAATGCGTGCACAACAATCGCACCAGCCGCTGCGCCATCACCGCGAGCAGCGACGACGATAATAAAAACGGCTCGATGCCCATATCCTGCAACCGCGTGATCGCGCCGATCGCGGTATTGGTGTGCAGTGTCGACAACACGAGGTGACCGGTGAGACTGGCCTGTACGGCGATCTGTGCGGTTTCGCCGTCGCGAATTTCGCCGACCATCACCACGTCCGGGTCCTGTCGCAGAATCGCACGCAGGCCACGCGCAAAAGTCATGTCGACTTTGGGATTGACCTGAGTCTGGCCTATGCCGGGCAACAGATATTCGATGGGGTCTTCGATCGTCAGAATATTGCGCGTGCTGTCGTTGATATGGGTCAGCCCCGCGTACAACGTCGTGGTCTTGCCGGAGCCGGTCGGGCCGGTGACCAGCACGATACCGTGCGCGGTGCTGAGCACCCGCCGATATCCGCGCAGCACATCGGCATTCATGTCGAGCTGTTCGAGCTGCAACTGGCCGGCGTGTTTGTCGAGCAGCCGCAGCACCACACGCTCGCCGTGGGCGGAGGGAATCGTCGAGACGCGAATATCGACGGCATGGCCGGCGAGGCGAATGGAAATACGGCCGTCCTGCGGCACCCGTTTTTCGGCGATATCGAGTTTCGCCATCACTTTCAGTCGCGACACCAGCAACGGGGCCAGCATACGTTTCGGCGACAACACTTCGTTGAGCACGCCGTCGATGCGATACCGCACGACGAGACGATCCTCGAAGGTTTCGACGTGAATGTCGGACGCTTTTTCGCGCACCGCCTGCGACAGGATCGCGTTGATCAGACGAATCACCGGCGCGTCGCCCTCGGCATCCATCAGGTCGCCGGTTTCCGGAATTTCATCGGCCAGCCGCGACAGATCGATATCGGCGCCCATGTCCTCGGCCATCTGCACCGCTTCGCGATTGTCGCGCTGATAGGCGAGGGTCAGGCGCTGCTGAAACTGCTCGGGAGTCACCGCGATAAACTGCAACGGCTGCTGCAGCGAACGGCGCAATTCCGTCATCACACCGACGCTGAGTCCGGGGCGATACAGCACTTGCAACGGCTGCGTATCGGGATCGAGCAGCACGCCGTGATGTTGTGCAAACGTGAATGGCAACTGCCGCGCGCGCGGAACGGCGACAGGCATTACGGCATCCGCACTGCCAGGCGGCACATCGTGCGTCTGCATGCCGCTCACTGCGCCGCCCCGGGAGCCGAAGTTGCCGGCGCCGCGGATTTTTCCGCAGCAGGCACTTGCAAATTCAATACATCGGAGCGCGATTGCTGAATCGCCTTGAGCTGCTCCAGCTGTTTTTCCCACTCGGGCAACAACGGCGTTTTATCGCGACCAAAATAATCCGCTTCAGGCTTGGTGCGATACAACTGCTCGTCGCGAATATATCGGTATTTTTCGCCGGTGGCTCCGGTGAGCGTGCGACCGTCGCGCACAATAACCGGCCGCAGAAATACCATCAGATTGGTTTTGGTCTTTTTAACAGACGTGCTGCGAAACAGATTGCCAATCACCGGAATGTCGCCAAGCAATGGCACCTTTTGCTCGACTTCCTGCACGTCGTCCTTGATCAGCCCACCGAGCACGATAGTCTGGCCATTATCTGCCAGCACTTTGCTTTGAATTTTGCGCTCGTTGGTGATCACGTCACTGGCATTTACAGTAGCAGCAGCGCCGGTGAGGCTCGACACTTCCTGCTCGATCTCCAGTACCAGCGAATCGCCTTCATTGATATGTGGCGTCACCTTCAGCGTCAGACCGACATTCTCGCGCTCGATAGTCTGGAATGGATTGGAAACGCCGCTGCTGCCGCCGCTGCCTGTCGATGAATACGAACCCGTCAGGAACGGCACGTTCTGGCCCACGACAATAGATGCTTCTTCGTTATCCAGTGTCAGCAGCGACGGCGTCGACAGAATGTTCGCGGCCTTGTTCTGCTGCAAGGCATTAACGACGACATTAAAACTGAGATTGTCAGTGACGCGACCGAGGCCGAAAATTTGACCAGGTGTGTTGCCAAGAATCGCACCCAACCCTATGCGCGGGTCGACCGCATTGCCATCGCCGTCCACACCCGCACCGGCGCCCGAGGTTCTCGCATTCAGCCCGCCTTCCAGCGATGAGCTGCCATAGGCGCCGCTGCTATTGAGGAACATCCATTGAATGCCGAGATCGCGCGCGTCGTCATCGCTCATCTCGACAATGATGGCTTCGACCAGCACCTGCGCGCGGCGAATATCGAGACGTTCGATCACCGCCTGCATGGAAGTCATCACATCGGGTTCGGCCGTAATCACCAGCGCGTTGGTGCCTTCGTCGGCTTCGACGCTGGCTTTGGCTTTACCGGCAACCGGCGCTGCGGCCTGACTGCCGCTACCGCCCGCAACCACGTTCTGCAGGACTTTATTCAACACTTCGGCCATATCCTTGGCGTTGGCGTATTGCAGGTAAATCACCTTGGCATTGCCGCTTTGCGCCAGCGGTCCATCGAGATGTGCCGCCAGTGCACGAATGCGCGCACGCTGGATTTCGTCGCCGTTGATGAGCAGGCTGTTGGTGCGTTTGTCGGCGACGATGGTGAGCTTCTTACCCTCGGGCTGGCCCTGCGCGGCGTCGGTTTTATCGAGTTGTTGCAGCATGCGCACCAATTCTTCGGCGGAGGCATTCTGCAATTTCAGCACGTCGGTATTTTCAATCGCGGAACGATCGAGCTGGCGAATCACTTCGCGGATGCGCGCAATATTATTGGCGGTGTCGGAGACGATGATGGCATTGCTGGGACCGTAGGCGGCCATGTGTGCCTGTTGAGGCGCCAGCGGACGCAACACCGGAATCAAGGCCGATGCAGAGACATTGTTGAGCTGGATGACCTCGGTGACGATTTCACTGTTTTCGCGTTGGGTATTGCCGCTGACAACCGGCGCACCGGCGGAACGTGCGTCGCGCGACGGAATGATTTTAATCACGTCGCCGGATTCGACGGCGGCAAACCCATTCACATCGAGGATCGACAAAAACAAATCGTAAAGCTGTTCGCGATTCAGCGGCTTCGACGACACCACCTGCACGCGGCCTTTGGTTTTCGGATCGACGATGATGGTTTTGTCGGTGGCCTGGGCGACGAAACGCACCAGCTCTTCCAGCTCGGCATCCTTGAAATTGACGGTCCAGGTTTGTTCGGACCACGCCGTGGGCGCCGTCAGCAGCAGTGGCGTCAACAACAACGCCAACAGCCCGGCCTTTAACAGACGCCGCACCCCAACCGGTAGATTCACACTCACACCCCAAGGTAAAAAATAATTTTAATGATGGTTTTGTCGTAACCGATGCGCGCCGCGCCGATGAAAATTATTGCTGCGCGCCGGCAGCGGCTCCCTGCAGCGAAACGGCGATCACCACTTCTTCATCGCCGCGCCGAATCGTCAGCGTCGCATCCTGCGCGGTACGCATCTCGTTGTAGAGATTTAACGCCGCCTCGGGATTGTTCAGACTGACCCCATTGACCGCGGTCACGATGTCGTCAGGCAGCAAACCAAACGCCGCGAACGCTTGCGGATCGCGGCCCGGCCGAATGCGAAAACCATCCTGCTGGACCGAGACCTGGATCAGATCGGCGAGACTCGACGGATTCTGGTAGAGCTGCTCGCGGTAACCGCTCGCGGCATCGGTGACCCCCTTGTCCACGCGCAGATCGACCGCTGTGGTTCTAGTCGGCACGGTGCTGGTCGTTTGCGTGGCGCCGCCCAGTCGATTCAGTGTTTCCTGATCGTACAGCCACAACGTTTCATAACGACCGTCGTTGTCGATGATGGCGCGATCGGCGAGCACCTTCGACAACACCACCTTGCCGCTCGCCGGCAATTGTTCGCCAATCGCAAACTGCTGCTGGCGACCGTCCATCAGCAGAATCGCGCGCGCGAGTTTGTCGTCGCTGGACTGCACCAGGCCAACCAACTGCAAATTCAGGGAAGTGTCCTGCGCCTGGGTTTCGATCGCGCTGGCCGCAGCGGGTTTGGTGACGCCGGCTTCCCCAAAAAGGTGCCAGCCAACCAGGGTATCGAGATCGACCGTGGTCGCATGGGCGGCTTTGGCACCGCGATCGCTGATCGCGGCATTGACGGGAATGGGAACAGCAGCGACCGGCGGCGCGCTCAGCGGTAACAGCAGCCATACCAGGCGCGCGAGGTTGGCGAGAATCCAGGCACACGCAATCACCAGCGCCAATTGCCGCCACCGTAGCGGCGGCACTGCGCCCAACCGCTGTGCCAACGGTGACAGCCGGCGCAGTTCGTTATCCAGTCGTGTTTTCGCAGTAGTCAGCGCGGCCGCAGGCAAAATTGCCTCTTCCTTCTAAACGATGAGTGCCGTTCATTATAGGTAGCGCCTGTAACCTTGGGAAACTAACCGGTTCGCGGTGCTGCGCAACAGCAGAGGTCGCACATCATGCCGTGCATTTGCGAAAGTCGTGTGACATTTCTCCCCCGTCATGTGCAGCTGATCCGCGCGGACACATCCGCTCGCATCAATTGGCCATGCTATTCCGCGAGCGACTCCGGCTCGCTGCCGCGCCAGACAAACAGTGAGAGCGCCAGCAGTGCCAGCGCCGCTCCCCAATAGGGCAGCGCGTGATGCCACGAGTACAGCAGTCCGCCGAACAGCGGACCGAACAGATAGCCAAAACTGGCCACCGCAGTCGAGATACCGGCCACACCGCCCTGCTCCTCGGCGCTTACCGCGAGCGATGCGCCAGCGCTGTAGCCCGGTAACGCCAGTCCCATGCCGACACCGAACAACGTCATCGCGACAAAAATCTGGGGCATCCCATCCGCGGTGGCGACCACCAGGAACGAGACCAGCGCCACCGGCAAACCGAATTTCAGCATGGTCAGCGGGCTCCACCCGAAACGCTGCACCGCGACGACCTGCATGAAAAACATCGCCGTCGACGAACACATCATCGCCAGCGCAAACCGCTGTGCCGACGCCGCCGGTCCTATCTGCAGAATGTCCTGCACATAAAATCCCAACGTCTGCTGCATGGTCGCCACGCACATGAATGTGACCAGGCCGATTACCGTGAATCGCGCATAACGCGGATCGAAAAAGCGCAGGTTTTTGCGCGGCCTGCGCAGGCGTGTCTGCTGGATGGTTTCCGGCAGCCGCCGCCACACCAGCGCCGCCATCGCAAACATCACCGCGGCGTGCAGCACCATCGGCGCCAGCAAACTGATGCCGGCAAACCACGCCAGCACCGGACCCGACATCACCCCCACCTGCGTCGCCGCGTTGAGTTTGCCGATGCCGCGCGTGCGTTCATTCGGCAGCGTGATGTCGGCGACATAAGCCGACGCCGCCGGCTGCGACGCCGTCGATACCGACGCATGGACCACGCGCATCGCCATCAGCGTGCCCCACAACACCACGCCGTTGAGCAAACCGATCAGCCCCAGCAGCGCAGTGCCCGAAAACAGCAGCGCACAGACACCGTAGCCGGCGAGTCCGATCAGCAATACCTGACGCCGTCCACGCACATCGCTGGCGTGCCCCCAGTACGCGGAAAATATCGACGCTACCAGCGCCGTCATCGCCGACAGCGAGGTGATGGCCAGTTCGCGCGGGTGCCAGTAAATGCCCAGCGACGGCAGATCGACCACCAGCTCCTGCAACTGCAGCTCGCGACCGATCATCGGAATGATCGCAAACACCAGCGACTGGCCCATGCCGTTGACGACCATGGCCAGATACAGCACCAGCATGCCGATGCGATCGGGTTTTACGAGAGGCGGAGAAACAGCGGGTTCGGACACGGGGAAATTCTGACGCGGGACGGGCTGCTACGTTACTGAGCGTGGCCGGGTCCGACAAGCCGAACCATGAACGTGTGAAAAAAGGCGATTGGAGAACGGCTCATCCACAGTGGATGAACCGTTTTAGCGTCACGACACTTCTTGATAGAGGGGTTTTAACGACCGTCGCGGACACGGGCTTCCATGTCTTCGAGGCGGGCGTGGCGCACGTCGGCACCCTTGACCAGGAAAATCACGTGTTCGGAGATATTGCGGGCGTGATCGCCGACCCGCTCCAGCGAGCGCAGGCCCCACATCACGTGCAACACCGTCGAAATCGAACGCGCGTCTTCCATCATGTAGGTGACCAGCGTGCGCATCGCCGTCGCATATTCGAGATCGACCGACTTGTCTTCTTTCGCCACCCGCAGCGCCTGCTCGGGATCAAGCCGCGCAAAACAATCGAGTGCATCGCGCACCATATTGCAGACGTGGTTGCCGAGGTGGCGGATTTCGATCACGCATTTCGGTATATCGCCGGCGTCGACCAGACGAATGGCCTGCTCGGCAATTTTGGTAGCCTCATCGCCCATGCGTTCGAGATCGTGCAGCGCGCGACTGATTGCCAGCACCATGCGCAGATCGCTCGCCGCCGGGTGGCGCCGCGCGAGAATCAATGCACATTCCTCATCGATCGACACTTCCATGTCGTTGATGCGCTTGTCGTCGCGCAATACGCGTTCGGCAAGACCGGTATCCGCGTTCATCACCGCATTCACCGCATCGGCGACCTGGCGCTCAACCAGCCCGCCCATTTCGAGCATACGGGTTTTAATGTCATCCAGTTCCGCGTTGAACGCTGCAGAAATGTGATGGGAGTGAGTGTCCTTGTCGACCATCGCGATAACCTCGGGGAGCTCTGCTCCGCAGTGAATACTGGCCTCAGCCGTAACGTCCGGTGATGTAGTCTTCGGTTTGTTTTTGGGCCGGGTTGGTGAACAGACGATCGGTGCTGTCGAATTCGATCAGCTTGCCCATATACATAAAAGCAGTGTAGTCGGAAACCCGCGCCGCCTGCTGCATGTTGTGGGTCACGATCACAATCGTGTAACGCGACTTCAATTCGTTGATCAACTCTTCGATTTTCAACGTCGAAATCGGATCGAGCGCGGAGGCCGGTTCGTCGAGCAGAACCACTTCCGGTTCCACCGCAATCGTGCGCGCGATGACAAGACGCTGCTGTTGGCCGCCGGACATGCCGAGCGCGTTGTCGTGCAGACGGTCCTTGGCTTCATCCCACAACGCCGCCGCACGCAGCGAACGCTCGACGGTTTCGTCGAGGATGCGTTTTTTGTTTATGCCCTGAATTCGCAGACCGTAAGCGACGTTTTCATAAATGGTTTTCGGAAACGGGTTAGGCTTCTGGAACACCATACCGACACGGCGACGCAGCGCGGCAACGTCGACGCCTTTTGCATAAATATTATCGGCGTCGAGGCAGATTTCACCTTCGATGCGGCAACCGTCGACCAGATCATTCATGCGATTGAAACAACGCAGCAGCGTCGACTTGCCGCAGCCGCTGGGGCCAATGAACGCCGTGACCCGTTTGCGCGGAATGCTC
>JBEVMI010000009.1:0-7043 GCA_040508685.1 Spongiibacteraceae bacterium | reverse complement strand
CCATCGGACGTTTCCGGCCTGTTCTTCGCCAAAGGTATCAAAGGGCTGGACTACACATTGGTGGGCGGCTCTACGTCGCTGAGTGGGAGTATCAAGGGGTTTGCAAACAGCTTCTCGTTCTCCAGTCTCGCCGCCGGCGTGTACGACCTCACCATCGAAGGGTTCTCGAAGAAAACGGGAGGGTACCTCGGGCTGTTTACGGTAGCCGCGGTTCCCGAAGCCGAGACCTGGGCGATGCTGACGATCGGTGGTCTGTTGTTGTCCTGGCAATTGCGTCGTCGGCGTCGTGCCGATGACGTCGCAGCAGGTAACGGCTTCGCGGCCGCCGCCTGATCCACGCCGGTCGACGGCGGTTGTGTCCATTGAACAACCCTCGCCGCCCGGCGTATTTTTTTACCCCGCTTTACTTCAATCAATCCGCTCCGCCAATTTTTAAATCTCTCGTTCAACAGGTTTAAACATTTCGCTTTGGCGAGACATTCATCCTGTCGTTTCGAAAACATTCCGAAAAAATAATCGGCGCCAAAAAAACACACGTGGGCAAGCGAACGCACCGCACTGATCCCCTGTCGCGCCACAGTGCCCACTTTCGACCCTGCGTGCGTATGGTGTCGTTTTTAATTTTCAAACACGAACTGGAAAATTTTTCGACAGTAAATTCCGCGATTTATATTCTGTGCCGGAACAAACCATTTTGCGTTGCACCCACATCACTGCGCGAAAAAAATCCACGCCGCGTTGTTATGGTGCGAAACCACTCACAAATTTTATATTTTCAACACGGACAAATTGGCTGGCATCGCCGTCGGTCTTGCCGCTCGTCGCCAAAACCTCGGTTTGAATCGGAATATTTCGCTGTTGCTGTCGTCGCCGTTGTTGCGGGCACATTTTTCGCATTCGTCTGAGTTATTCGTTTGAGTGACAGGACGGCGCAATTGTTTTTATCGCGATAGCGCGATCGACTCATGCCGACCAGTAACGGCAATTGCCATGACAGCGCGCCGACACCGTAAAGGTTGTGCGCATAGATGCGGAGCAAGAACGACGTGCAGGGGTGGGGGCAATCAATACGGTTACTGGTCGCTGTAGTGGGTACGGGTAGTCTGCTGCTCATTGCCGCCTGCAACTCCGGGGACAGTTCTCGCGAAGCGACGCCCGCGGATTCACAGGTCATCGCCCACGTCAACGACAGCGAAATTACGCTGACACATTTGCAGTACCAGCTGAGTCGCGAAACCGGCGCTGCCGCCGTTCCCGCTATTGAAATGCGTCGGCATGCGCTCGATGGCCTGGTCGATCAGGAATTGTTGCGGCAAAAAGCGGTGGAGAACGAACTCGACCGCAATCCCGATGTGCTGATGCGGATCGAGGCCGCGCGCAGCCGCATCCTCGCGGATGCGTATGTGCAGCACAAAGTGCTGCCGCAGACGCGCCTGCGCCAGGAAGAAATTGAAACTTATTTTTACGATAACCCGGCGCTGTTTCGCGAACGCAAAAAATATCAGCTGACTGTATTCAACACCGAGCGCGCGCTGCCGCAAACACTTATGCAGCGACTGGAGCTGGCGAAAACACCAACGGCAGTGGCCGCAATTCTGCGCAGCGCCGATATCACCTTTGATTCGAGTTCGGTGCACCGGCTCGCCGATCAGTTGCCACTCGCCGTCGTCGATAAATTTGCGACCGCCACCATCGGCGATGTGGTCGTCCTCGAATCCGGCGACGGCAGTGTCGCGATCAGTCTGATCGAAGGCGTGGAAAACGCGGGCGTATCACTGGAGGAAGCGCGCCCCGCGATCGAAAACTATCTCACCAACGTACGCAATCAGGATGTGTACAAACAAACCTTGCAGCAGATGCGCGCCACCGCCGAATTAAATTATCTCGGTGAATTCGCCGGCATGCAGTTGCCGCCGCCACCGCCGTTATCCGCAGCGACGACGCCGTCTGCGAGTGCGGCGACGGATGCAGCAGGAAAAGCTGAAGAGAACGACAAACCATGAGTGCGAGGAATTTCATGACAAGGGTATTGGTACGACGCTTGCTCAAGCTGATAACAGGAATTTTGTGCGCGCTGACGCTGCAGGTGACAGCCGACACGCTGGACCAGAACCTCGGCGCCGGTGACCTGCTGAAGGTATCCGTATTCGGTTATCCGGATTTGACCGCGGAAGTGCGCGTCAGCCAGAGCGGGAAAATTTCGTATCCGCTGATCGGCGAAGTGGATGTCGCGGGTTTGCCGGCCCGCGGCGCCGAAACCCGGATCAGACAGAAACTTACCGACGGCGGTTTTATTCGCGATCCGCAGGTGAGCGTGCTGGTGACCGAATACGAAAGCCAGAAAGTGGCGGTATTGGGTCAGGTCGCCAAACCCGGGAAATATGCGCCGGCCTCTTCGAGTCGCGCCCTCGATTTTCTGGCGGTGGCGGGTGATGTGCTCAATGAAACAGCGGCGGATCGCGCCACCGTGATGCGCAAGGACGGCCGCCGCGAGGAAATCGATCTGCACGCGCTGTTCGAGGGCGATCCGTCGCAGAACCTGCTGATTCACGGCGGCGACGCGATTTATGTGCCGAAGGCCGCGAAATTTTACATCTACGGCGAAGTCCGCACGCCGGGTTCGTATCGACTGGAGCGGGATATCACGTTGTCGCGCGCCATTTCGATCGGCGGTGGGCTGACGCCGCGCGGCAGTGAAAGTCGCGTCGTGGTGAAACGCCGCGATGGCGAAGGTGGGCCGGAGAAAGAATTCTCGATCAAGGCCGACGACCCGCTGTTGCCCGATGACGTTGTGTTCGTCAAAGAACGTTGGTTCTGATGATGAAAGCGCAGCGGGTTTTGATTATTAACAAGGGACACAGGTTTTAACTATGAATCTCTCCAATCTGTTGCTGATCCTGTGGGTCCGAAGATCGGTGTTGCTGATCGTGCTCGCGTCCTGTGTCGTCGCCAGCGTCCTGCTCAGTCTGCTGCTGCCGAAACAATATGCGGCGAGCACGTCGGTGGTGATCGAACAGAAAACCCAACCGCTGACGGGCGTGGTGATGTCGTCGCAAATGATGCCGGGTTATCTGTCGACACAGATCGACATCATCAACAGCCATACCGTGGCGCTGAAAGTCGTCAACGCACTGAAACTTGCCGAGCAACCGGACATTCGCAAGGAGTTCCAGAAGGAAACGCGCGGCGAAGGTTCGCTGCCGGACTGGATCGCCGACAACCTGCTCGAATATCTGCGCGTGCGTCCGTCGCGCGACAGCAATGTCATCCGCATTGAATTTTTAGGCACCGATCCGCAATTCGCGGCCGAACTCGCCAATGCCTTCGCCGATGCCTACATCCAGACCAGTATCGAACTGCGGGTCGACCCCGCGCGGCGCCAGGCGATCTGGCTCGAAGATCAATTGCAGACGCTGCGCGATCGCCTCGAACAGGCGCAGTCGCGCCACGCCGAATTCCTGAAGAAGAACGACATTGCCGGCAGCGACGAACGCAAGCTCGATATGGAAAACACCAAACTCGAAGAGCTGGCGCAGCAACTGATGATCGCCGAGGGCGACAACTACGAAGCGATCAGCAAAACCCGGCAGGCCGGACAGGCCAAAAGCGAACGCGCGGTGCAGGAATTGCCGGACGTGCTCAGCAATCCGCTGGTGCAGAACCTGAAAGCCGAACTGTCGCGCGCCGAGGGCCGCTTCGCCGAAATCTCCCAGCGCTACGACCTCAATCACCCGCAGTACGGCGCTGCGCTCGCCGAAGTGGAAACGCTGCGCGAACAACTGCGCCGCGAGATCGTCACCGCGCGCAACGCGGTGGTGAAAGCATCGCGGCTGTCGGCGGATCGCAAGGGCGAACTGCTGGCGGCATTCGATCAACAGAAACGCCGCGTCATCGAATTGCAGAATCAGCGCAATGCCCAGGCCGTGTTGCAGCGCGAAGTGGAAAGCGCGCGCCAGACCTACGACGTCGCGCTGCAGCGCACCAGTCAGGTTCGCATGGAAAGCCAGCTCAACCAGACCGATATCGCGGTGCTGAATCCGGCGCTGCCGCCGCGCGCAGCGGCGACGCCGAAATTGCTGCTGAACACCTTGCTCGGCCTGATTTGCGGCGGCCTGCTCGGCATCGGTGCCGCACTGCTGACCGAACAGCTCGACCGTCGTCTGCGCAGCTCGTCCGATCTCAGCGAGCGGCTGGGCATGCCGGTGCTGGCGGAATTTGCCGTCGCCTGAACGACACACCAACAAAGGTCGGCAGCAACCGCTGCCGGCGCAATTTTCAAGCAACAACACGAGCAGGATTAAAACGTGGCGACGACAAAGGCGGTGGCGGAAGTGGATGGCGGCGCTTTGGATTCACGGCAGGCGGACGTCAACATCGGCGAGCTGTTGATCAGTCAGGGCAAACTCACCCACGACGATGTCGGCAAGGTGCTGGCGCTGGCGCGGCGCAGTCAGCTGCGGTTCGGCGAGGCGGCCATCAAGCTCGGCCTGCTCAGCGAGGATGATTTGCTGGCGGTGTTGTCGCAGCAGTTTGCCTATCCGGTGCTGACGCCCGGCAGCAGCAATCTGAACGCCGCCCTGAAGGTCGCCTACGAACCGTTTTCCGACGACGCCGAAACCTTCCGCCGTCTGCGTTCGCAATTGCGGCTGCGCTGGTTCACCAACGAACGTCGTGTGCTGACGGTGTGCAGCACCGGCGAAAACGACGGTTGCAGCATCACCGCGGCCAATCTCGCGATCTGTTTCGCCCAGCTCGGCGAACGCACGCTGCTGATCGACTGTGACATGCGCAAGCCGGCGCAGCGTTCGCTGTTCGGCCTGCCCCACGGCCCCGGCGTTTCCAACCTGCTGGCGGGGCGCTGTTCGATGCGCGAAGCCATCGTCTCGATCGAAAACATCAAGGGCCTGTCGCTGCTCGGCTCCGGCCCGACGCCGCCGAATCCGCAGGAACTGCTCAGCAAACATCTGTTCCGCGAACTGGTGCTGAAACTGGCGACGTTGTATTCGGTGGTAATCATCGATACCCCGCCGGCCGAGTTGAGCGCCGACACCCAGACCATTGCCGCGGTCAGCGGCGGCGCGCTGCTGGTGACCCGACGCCATCACACCCGTCTCGATAATCTGCAACGGCTGCAAGAGCAGTTGTCGCCCGGCGGCATCGAAATCGTCGGCGCCGTCATCACAGACTGACGCCGCCATGTCGACGCGGAACTCCGTTGTCTTTCGCGGCTTCAATGCCGGCGCGCTGCCATGGCTGCTGCCGGCAACCGGTTTTGCCGTGTTGTACGCGCCGGCATATTTCCAGCTGCTGACGCAGACCTGGCGCAGCGATGACACCGCTTACGGCTATTTTATTTTCGCGATCGCGCTGTGGTTGTTCTGGCTGCACCGCGCCGATCTGAAGACCGGCGACCCGCAACATTCGATGGCGATTACGGAGGTGCCAGCGCCCGTCCTCGGCAGCATCGTGCTGGGCGGCGGCCTGCTTTTACAGATCTTCGGCCGCAGCCAGGAAGTCTTCGCGCTGGAGGTGGCCTCGCAGATTCCGGTCGCGACCGGTGCGCTGTTGTGTTTATGCGGCGCGCGCACGGTGCGGCGTTTGTGGTTCCCGCTGGGGTATCTGATTTTTCTGGTGCCGGTGCCGCCGCTGCTGCTGGAGCTGGCGACCGCACCGCTGAAACAGCTGGTCTCCAGCACCGTCGCCAGCCTGCTTTATCACGCCGGTTATCCGATCGCGCGCAGCGGTGTGGTGCTCCAGGTCGGCGGTTACCGGCTGCTGGTCGCCGACGCCTGCTCCGGTCTCAATTCGATTTTCAGCCTGTTCGCACTCGGTGTCGTCTATCTGCACCTGACCCGTCGCCGCCTCTGGCTGCAGTGGCTGATGCTGGCGTCGATCGTGCCGATCGCGTGTGCGGCCAATGTCGTGCGCGTGATCCTGCTGGTGTTGATTACCTATCACTTCGGCAACGACGCCGGGCAGGGTTTCCTGCACGGCGCCGCCAGCATCGCCCTGCTGATTTCGGCGCTGGTGCTGTTCCTGCTGCTCGACGAAACGCTGCTGCGGATCACGCGCCGCCGCACGCCTCCCGCCAGTGCCGGAGGTGGTTCATGCTGAAGCACGGAACGCTGCTAAATGGAACGGTGCTGAAAGCGAGCCTGCTGACACTGGCGATGCTGGGCGCCGCCGCGACCGGCGAATGGCTGCGGCCGCAGGCGCTCGACACTGACACCGCGCCCGCCATTGCCCTGGACGAACTGGTGCCGACGCAGATTGCCGGCTGGCGGGTCGACGAGCGGTTTGCGCTGGTGCAGCCCGACCCCGACACGCTGCGCAAACTGGATCAGCTCTACAGCGCAACCCTGGCGCGCGCCTATGTCGATGCCAGCGGTTATCACATCATGTTGTCGATCGCATATGGCCGCCGCCAGACCGACACCCTGCGCGCACATCTGCCGGAGCTCTGTTACACCGCGCAGGGTTTTACGGTGGAGCAGCAGCAGCTCGACCACCTCGATCTCGGCGCCGGCTATAACGCACTGCCGGTGACGCGACTGCTGACGCGCAATGCGCTGCGCACCGAACCCGTCACCTACTGGCTGAATATTTCCGGCAGCGTCGTCAACACCCAGCTGCAGCGCAAGCTGACCTCGCTAGCATTCGGACTGCGCGGCGCCATTCCCGACGGCATGCTGGTGCGCGTCTCCAGTGTCGACGCCGACAGTACCCGCGCGTTCGCCCAGCAGGATCATTTCCTGCGTGCGCTGGGCGCTCAACTCAGCGTCGCCCAGCGCACGCAGTTGTTCGGCATCGCCATCCCCACGGGGGTGGCCGCGAGATGAGTACGGCGGCGACCCAGCGCAAAAACCTCGCGGCGACACTGACGGCTGCGCTGCAGAACTGGCGCGCGCGCTCGGCCACCGACCGTTCGCCAAACAGGCCGATGATCGCCGCCGGCGCGCTGGCACTGGGCCTGTTTGCCGGCGCCGCCATCGGCCTGCTAGGCGAGCTGGCGGCGACTGCGCTGGCGGCGCTCGCCCTCGCGT
>JBEVMI010000006.1:0-6048 GCA_040508685.1 Spongiibacteraceae bacterium | reverse complement strand
ACACCTATGGATATTCGCAAAGTCAAAAAACTGATCGAGCTGCTGGAAGAGTCGAACATCGACGAAATTGAAATCAAGGAAGGCGAAGAGTCGGTGCGCATCAGCCGCAACCGCGCGCCGATAATGCCGCAATTTTATGGCGCGCCGATGGCTGCACCAATGGCCGCGCCCGCTGCCCCGGTTGCCGCCGCCGCAGCGGTCGACGCCAAACCGGCGCTTAACGGCCACGTCGTCACATCGCCGATGGTTGGCACCTTCTATCGCTCGGCATCACCCGGCTCGCCGCCGTTCGTCGAAATCGGCAAACACGTCAAAGTCGGCGACGTGATCTGTATCGTCGAGGCGATGAAAATGATGAACCAGATCGAAGCCGACAAAGCTGGCACGATCGAAGCCATCCTGGTCGAGGACGGCCAGCCCGTCGAGTTCGACCAGCCGATGGTCACCATCGTCTGATCGGCAGATCCCCCGGCCCGTCCGGGCTGTTGCCGGCCGCGATGATTCGTCTCGCGGCCGGTTCGACTCAACACATACTGGATCGCATTCATGCTCGATAAAGTTGTCATCGCCAACCGCGGCGAAATTGCCCTGCGCATCCTGCGCGCCTGCCGCGAACTGGGCATCAAGACCGTGGCCGTCCATTCCACCGTCGACCGCGACCTGATGCACGTGCGCCTCGCCGATGAAGCCGTCTGCATCGGCCCGGCACCGTCGCCAAAAAGTTATCTGAACGGCCCGGCCATCATCAGCGCCGCTGAAGTCACTGACGCCGTCGCGATTCACCCCGGCTACGGCTTTCTCGCCGAAAACGCCAACTTCGCCGAACAGGTGGAAAAAAGTGGTTTCATCTTTATCGGCCCGACGCCGGATGTGATCCGCCTGATGGGCGACAAGGTTTCGGCCATCACCGCGATGAAAAAAGCCGGCGTGCCGACCGTGCCAGGCTCCGACGGACCCATCACCGAAGACACCGAACACACGCTGAAAGTCGCGCGCAAGATTGGCTATCCGGTGATCATCAAAGCCGCCGCCGGCGGTGGCGGACGCGGCATGCGGGTCGTGCACACCGAAGCCGCGCTGCTCAATGCGGTGAAAGTGACACAGTCCGAAGCCAATGCCGCATTCGGCGACGAAACCGTCTACATCGAAAAATATCTGGAAAACCCTCGCCACGTCGAAATCCAGGTACTGGCGGATGGCCAGGGCAACGCCGTGCATCTGTTCGATCGCGACTGCTCGCTGCAACGCCGTCACCAGAAGGTACTGGAAGAGGCACCGGCGCCGGGGATTCCCGACAAGGTGCGCCAGCAAGTTTACAAATCGTGTGTCGATGCCTGTGTCACTATCGGTTATCGCGGCGCCGGCACTTTCGAGTTTTTGTACGAAAACGAGAAGTTCTACTTCATCGAGATGAACACGCGCGTGCAGGTCGAACACCCGGTCACCGAGATGATCACGGGCATCGACATCATCAAGGAACAACTGAGCATCGCCAGCGGCAACAAACTGTCGGTGACACAGGACGACATCAAAATCCGCGGCCACGCCTTCGAATGCCGGATCAACGCCGAGGACCCCAAAACCTTCGTACCGAGCCCGGGCAAGGTCACGCATTTCCACGCCCCCGGGGGCCCTGGCGTACGCGTCGATTCGCATCTGTACAGCGGCTACACCGTACCGCCCAACTACGATTCGATGATCGCCAAAATCATCACCCACGGCGACGACCGCGAGGGTGCGCTGAACCGGATGCGGCAGGCGCTGGACGAACTGGTAGTCAACGGCATCCGCACCAACCAGGATCTGCAACGCGACCTGGTGCGCGACGCTGGCTTCCGCAAGGGTGGCGTGAATATCCACTATCTCGAGAAGAAACTGTCTTCATGATTCATGTCGGGAGCGGGCGCACGTGAGCTGGCTGCAACTGATATTCGATACCAGCCGGGAGCAGGCATCCACGCTTGAAGACGCGCTGCTCGAACTCGGCGCCCTGTCGGTGACATTGCAGGACAACGTGCCCGAAGACGGCGTCGACGAACCGATTTACGAACCGGATCGCGGCGCCACCCCGCTCTGGCAGAAAACGCGTTTGCTCGCATTATTCGACGCCGACACCGATGCCGACCTGCTGGCTGCCGCACTCAACAATGCACTGGCAGACCTGCCGCCGTTTCGCGCGGAAATTCTGCAAGATCAGCCATGGGAACGCGCGTGGATGGCCGACTTCAAGCCGCTGCGTTTCGGCCGCCGGCTGTGGATCTGCCCGAGCTGGTGTGAGCCCCCCGATCCCGACGGCGTGATCCTCGCGCTCGATCCCGGCCTCGCGTTTGGCACCGGCACCCATCCCACCACGGCGTTATGCCTGGAATGGCTCGACGCGCAGGCGCTGGCGGGGCATTTGAAGGGTCGTACCGTGCTCGATTACGGCTGCGGTTCCGGCATCCTCGCCATCGCGGCATTGTTGCTCGGCGCAGAGCGTGCAGTCGCCGTCGACAACGATCCACAGGCGCTGATCGCGACCCGCGACAACGCCGAGCGCAATGGCATTTCTCCCGAGCGACTGGCGACCTATCTGCCGGACGACGCGCCGGCGATGAGCGCCGACGTCACCGTCGCCAATATTCTCGCCGGCCCGCTGCAGTCTCTCGCGCCGGTACTGACCGGACTGACCCGCCCCGGTGGTCGGCTGGCCCTGTCCGGAATCCTCGGCGAACAGGCCAATGCGGTCGCAGGTGCGTACCGGCCCGCATTTACGCTGTTCGACCCCGCGATTTCCGGCGACTGGGTACGCATCGACGGTTATAAAGTCGTTTGAACTAAACTGTTTGCGGACTTGGCCGCCAGGGAATCGCCGATCAATGGAAACCCGCATCACTCAGTGCCCGCGTTGCGGCACCTCGTTTCGTGTCACCGACGCCCTGCTGGCGGTCGCCGCGGGTGCCGTGCGGTGCGGCTCCTGCCTGCATATCTTCAATGCCCGCGAACACTGGCTGGACGACAAAAAACCCGACGACAAGGCCGCCGCGCCCACCACGACATCCCGTACCGCGCCGATCCACGCGACCGAACCCGATGACGACCGCCGCGAACCCACCTTCGACGAAGATGGCCTGTTCGACGACGACACCGCACTGTTCGGCGATGAACCCGCCTCGGAGGAGCCCGACACCGGCCGCACCATCTTCAATCCCAGCGATACCGATTTCGTCGCCGCTGCGGGCGGAGCCGAGGAAAGTTCGCGTTTTGACGGCGGATTTCTCGACGCCAGCGACTGGCTGACGCCCAACCCGATCAATTTCGGCGCCGACAATTTCAGCGAAGGCAGCACCGACGGCGAGGAAAAACAGGACGAGAGCTGGGTCGAAGACCTGTTGCGCGAAGACCGTCCACCCAAAAACACCCCAGTGGAAGCAACAGAGAAGTCGAGCGCCGAATTATCGGAAGCCGATCGTCGCATCGAACGCCTGTCGATCATCAGCGACTACCAGCTCGAACACGACGACATCCTCGCGCAGGTCCCGGAGACCACCGAGTCCGCAAGCCCGGAAGACATCATTATTCTCGACCTGCCCTCGGCCTACGATCCCGGCTTGCGCCGCGGTGCCGAGGCAATCGAAACGCCCCTGCCCGAAGTATCGGAGCCCGCCGGAAACCCTGCCGCCGGCAACGATTTCAGCGCCGGCGAACGCATCGGTGACGACGGTGTTCCGGCCGCGTTGCGCGGACTCAAGTCGCAACCGATCCGCGTCCACCAGTTCGTGCGCGAGCGGCGCTGGCCAAAACTGCTGTGGGGGCTGGGACTGATCATCGCGGTGGCTCTGCTGCCGGCGCAGTACCTATATTTCAATTTCAATAATCTCGCGCGCGGCGAACTGCGGCCCTGGCTGGCGCAGGCCTGCGGTCTGATCGGCTGCCAGCTGCCACCGCAAAGCGATGCCGCCCGCATTCGCACCGGCAGCCTGATCGTACGCAGCCACCCCAGCGTCAGCGGTGCCCTCGCGGTCGACGCCATCATCACCAACCTCGCACCGTTCGCGCAGCCCTACCCGGAGCTGGTGCTGCAATTCACCGATATGGACGGCAAGCCGGTCGCCGGTCGCCGCTTTCAGCCGGCCGATTATCTGGGCGGCGAGCTGACCGGCTCGCGCCTGATGCCGATCGGCCAACCTATCCATATCGGGCTTGAAGTGCGCGACCCCGGGCCGAAAGCCGTCAATTACCTGCTCGCCGTTTCACCGCCGCAATCGTAGCCGGCGCAGAAAAACAAGCCCTGAAGTCGCACATTTTTTACCCAAATTTCCGTGTCAAGCCTTTAAGGGGCGAGTGGCTGAGGGTATGATTGCGCCCTCTTTTCGCCCCCGCTTTTTGATCGTTATCTATCCGGACGCTGCCGTGCTGTCGATCGGTCCCTACACATTGTGTAGTCCTGTTGTACTCGCGCCGATGGCCGGCGTTACCGACCGGCCGTTTCGCGCATTGTGCCGCCGTTTCGGCGCCGGACTGGCGGTGTCGGAGATGTTGATCAGCGATCCGGAACTGTGGGGTAGCCGCAAATCGCAGTGGCGCATGGATCACACCGGCGAACCCGGACCGATTTCGGTGCAGATCGCCGGCGCCGACCCGCTGCAGATGGCCGATGCCGCGCGCCGCAATGTCGATCTCGGCGCGCAGATCATCGACATCAACATGGGCTGTCCGGCGAAAAAAGTCTGCAAACGCGCAGCCGGATCGGCGTTGCTGCGCGATGAAAAGCTGGTCGCGGAAATTCTCGATGCGGTGGTCGCGGCGGTAAATGTGCCGGTGACGCTGAAAATCCGCACCGGCTGGTCGCCCGACGAACGCAACGGCGTGTGCATTGCGCAAATCGCCCAGGATTGCGGCATTCAATTGTTGGCGGTGCACGGTCGCACCAAAGCCTGTCGATTCGCGGGCGCGGCGGAGTACGACACCATCGCCGCGATCAAGGCCGCGGTGAAAATCCCGGTACTGGCGAATGGCGATATCGATACGCCGCAGCAGGCGCAAGAGGTGCGCGACTACACCGGCGCCGACGGCATCATGATCGGCCGCGCGGCACAGGGCCGGCCCTGGCTGTGCGGACAAATTGCGCGGTATCTGGAAGACGGCGTGTTATTGCCGGACCCCACCCGCGGCGAACAGGCACAAACCATGCTCGGCCATTTGAGAGCCCTGCATCAGTTATACGGCGAAACGATGGGCCCGCGCATCGCGCGCAAACACATCGGCTGGTATTTAGCGAGCGATGACGTCGGCACTGCTTTTACGCAGCAGTTCCATCGCATCGACAACACCGAACAGCAACTCACCGCGCTGAGCGAATTTTTTGAAAGCACCGGTTGGCAAAAAAGAATAGAAATCGACGAAGCCACCGGTCGGCAGCGCGTACCCGCAACGCAAGCACTTGGAGAGGATTTAGCAGCATGAAAAATACCGAAACCTTTATCAGCAGCGCAGCCCCCGTCAACACCGGCGCCAATGCGACCGCCGAAGCGCAGGCGCAAACGCTGCGCGACAGCGTTTCCGTCGCCCTGAAAAATTATTTTCAACACCTCGACGGTCAGCCCGTAACCGACGTCTACAACATGGTGCTGTCGGAAATCGAAGCGCCGCTGCTGGAAGAAGTATTGCGCCACACGCGCAGCAATCAAACCAAAGCGGCAGTGCTGCTCGGCCTCAATCGCGGCACGCTGCGCAAGAAACTGAAGCAGTACGGCCTGCTCTGATCGTTTTAAAAGAGAGTCGCGCCGCCAACCTGCAAGGGGTGATTAGTCACCCCTTTTGCTTTTTACGATGAATTGAATCGTACCCGTTAAAATCGCGCCTCCCTTGATTCACCGACCGCGAATTAACAAACCGCGATTTTCAGACTCGCTATTTTCAGACCCAGATTGCAAGAGAGCCACCATGAACACCAGTTCCGCACAAGCAACCCCCGATCTGATTACCGTGCGCCGCGCGCTGATCAGCGTTTCCGACAAAACCGGCATCGTCGATTTCGCGCGTGCATTAACTGCGTTCGGCGTCGAG
>JBEVMI010000482.1:0-7074 GCA_040508685.1 Spongiibacteraceae bacterium | reverse complement strand
TGCAGAGTGGCGGATATCAGTCGGGCAATATCGACGACATCGTGCTGGAGCCGGGTCTTGCCGAACGTCTGCAGCACGCCATCCGCGAAGCAGCACAGAAACAGGAAATGGCCGGCAAACCGCCGGTGTTGCTAGTCGCCGCGCCGCTGCGCGCAGTGCTCGCGAAATTCGCGCGTTACATCAACAGCGAAATTGCGGTGCTCGCGTACACGGAAATTCCGGACGACAAGCAGGTCACGATCGAAGCGACGATTGGTTGATCGGACGATTCATAGATCGCAAGTACATTGATCGCAAGTAACCGAGCGGCGGTTCATAGAGTGGTGTTGGAACGATGAAAACTTTTGTGGCTCCCGACATGCGCACGGCGTTGAAGCTGGTGAGAGAAGAGTTCGGCGAAGACGCCGTCATTCTGTCCAATCGCCGGGTCAACGATGGCGTTGAATTGCTCGCCGCTGCCGATATGCCGCCGCCGGCACCGACCGTCCCGGTCGCGATCAGTACGCCGGGGCCGGTCGCCACTGAAACCATGGTGGCGCCGATGACTGCGTCGAGTCCGGGCTTCCCAGTAAATGGTTTGCCGGCAAATGGCGTTAACGGCCAGGCTTTCAATGGAAGTGGTGCTAACGGAAATGGGTTTCACGAGCTGGAATCGGGGCTGAACGCCAGCGGTGGCGGCGACGCCGGCTGGTGGCAGATGCGGCAGGAGATCAACTCCATGCGCGACCTCCTCGAACAGCAGTTTTCGAATTTCGCCTGGCACGATTACCGCGCGACCCAGCCTGGTGCGGCCGCGATGTGGCGCCGGTTACAGCGGTTGGGGCTGGATGCCGCGTTGATCGCAAAATTGATGGAGGCGACTGAAGGCACCGATATGCGCGTCGCCAAAACCGCGTGGCAGGCGCTGATGAAAAAATTGAGCGATGCCCTGCCGGTGATCGGTCGCGATCTGGTTGCCGATGGCGGCGCGTTTGCTTTCGTCGGGCCGAGCGGGGCGGGCAAAACCACCACCATCGGCAAACTTGCGGCGCGTTATGTTCTCGATCATGGGGCCGCCGATGTCGCGCTGGTAACGATGGACAGCTTTCGGATCGGTGCCCACGAACAATTGCGCACCCTGGCGCGTATCCTCAATGTGCCGTTCAAGATTGTGGGCAACCCGCAGGCATTGGCCGGCGTCTTGTACGAGCTGCGCCACAGCAAACTGATTCTGATCGACACCGCCGGGCTCAATGCGCGCGCGCCGGAGCTGAAACAACAACTCGCGGCCATCCATGCACTGGGCGATCGCGTGCAATGTGTGCAGGTGCTGCCGGCCAATGCCCATCAAACCACATTAAAGGTCGCCAACGATTCCTATCGCACCGGTAATCTGAGTGCCTGCGTGCTGACGAAAGTCGATGAAGTCGGTTCGCTTGGCGAAGCGCTGAGCCAGTTGATCCTGGCAAATCTGCCGCTCGCCTATATAGCCGACGGTCAGAATATTCCCGGCGATCTGACGCAGGCCGATGCGCGTGTGCTGGTCGGCAAGGCGATCGAAATGGCCAAAAATGTGGATGGCGACGAAGCACGCCTGGCGGAAGCTTTCTCCGGCCTGCGCGCCACCAACCGGCAAGCGTTGACGGCTTGATCGCGCCGTTGATCGAGCCGCCAGCGCCCGCGCATGACGACAATATGACGCGGGGCTTACAAACGGTCTAAAGTGGCTACAATTAGCCGATATTTTCGGTTTGACAGCGTTAACGTTTGTCCCTCGAACGAGTCCCCCCTTAGGAGCCGCCAGGCATGAGCCCCATCCATCCGGTGCAAGTCATCGCCGTCACCGGCGGAAAAGGCGGTGTCGGTAAAACCAGCGTATCCATCAACCTCAGCGTATCGCTGGCCAATATGGGCCGTCGCGTCGCACTGCTGGACGCCGATCTCGGTCTCGCCAATATCGACGTGCTGCTCGGCCTCAACGCCAAGAAAAATCTCGAAGACGTCCTCGCCGGTACCGCCTCGCTGCAGGACATTCTGCTGACCGGCCCCGCCGGCATCCGCATCATCCCCGCATCGTCCGGTACCCAGCGCATGTCACAGCTGGGCGCGATGGAACACGCCGGCCTGATTCATGCGTTCAGCGAACTCAGTGGCCAGATCGACGTATTAGTGATCGATACCGCCGCGGGTATTTCCGACTCCGTCGTCAGTTTCGTGCGCGCCGCGCAGGAAGTGCTGGTGGTGGTCTGCGATGAACCTTCGTCGATGACGGATGCGTATGCGCTGATCAAATTGTTGAATCGCGATTACGGCATGTTCCGCTTCCGCATTCTCGCCAACATGACGCGCACGCCGCAGGAAGGGCAACAGCTGTTCAACAAACTGACCGCCGCCGCCGAACGTTTTCTCGATGCGACGCTGCAGTATGTCGGCGCCATTCCGTTCGACGAAAACATGCGCAAGGCCATTCAGCGGCAGAAGGCGGTGGTCGAATTCGCACCGCGCAGCAAGGCCGCCATCGCCTTCGGTCAGTTGGCGGACAAGGTCGATAAATGGCCGCTGCCGAGTACGCCGCGCGGCCATCTGGAATTTTTTGTCGAGCGGCTGGTACAGCCGGAATCTGCGGACTGACTATATTTTAGCTGGGGATCAAGTGGCATCTGACAGGCTCGCGATGTACGGCCAGTCCGCCAAGGACAGCCGCGGCGACAGCTCCGCGCAGTTGCTGGAGCGTTACTCGCCGCTGGTCAAACGCATCGCCCATCATTTGATCGCGCGCCTGCCGGCCAATGTGCAGGTCGACGATCTGATTCAGGCCGGATTGATGGGGCTGCTCGAAGCCGCGGGTGGTTACGACGCCACCAAAGGCGCCAGTTTCGAAACCTTCGCAGGCATCCGCATTCGCGGCGCCATGATCGACGAAGTGCGCCGCGGCGATTGGGCGCCGCGCTCGGTACATCGCAATGCGCGCCGCGTGCAGGAGGCGATGACCCGCCTCGGCAAACGCCTCGGCCGCGATGCCACCGATCAGGAGGTCGCTGTCGAGCTGGGGGTTTCGCTCAGCGAATACCACAACATCGCGCAGGATTCCCTGTGCAGCAAACTGTTCAGCTTCGAAGATCTCGGCAACGATGACGACGATGACCCGATCGCGCGTGTCGCCAGTGGTGACCTGTCGCCGGAGCAGAACGTGCAGCGTGAGGCGATGCGGACCCATCTCGCCGGCGCCATCTCGCAGTTGCCCGAACGCGAGCGCCTGGTGCTGGCGCTGTATTACGACGAAGAGTTAAACCTGAAGGAAATCGGTCTGGTCCTCGGCGTCAGTGAGTCGCGGGTCAGCCAGATTCACAGCCAGGCCGCTTTGCGCCTGCGCGCCAAACTCGCGGACTGGGCGCACGACCGCACGCCCCACCGGAGTGGTACCCCGGCCTCGTAGCATCCGCTTCTCAATATATGTGGTGATATAAAACCGGCGGGTGGCGTAAAACTGCCTGGCGGTATAAAGCGTGTTATCCCCCGGAGTTTAAGAGAGTTTTCCCTGCGACTGGCCAGCTCACCAACAGCGTCTAGACTGTGGGGAGCTCGGGCCAGATCGCCGAATAGTCACATTGTTAGGAGGTAACCTTGGACAAAAACATGAAGATTCTTATCGTTGACGATTTCTCGACGATGAGGCGCATCATCAAAAATCTTCTGCGCGATCTCGGCTTTACGAATACATCCGAAGCCGACGACGGCAACACCGCGCTGCCCATGCTGCAGAACGGCAATTTTGATTTTCTGGTGACCGACTGGAACATGCCCGGCATGACCGGCATCGATTTGCTGAAGGCTGTCCGCGCCGACGACAAACTGAAATCGTTGCCGGTATTGATGGTGACCGCAGAAGCCAAACGCGACCAGATCATCGAAGCCGCGCAGGCCGGGGTTAACGGTTATGTGGTGAAACCGTTCACCGCCGCGGTGCTCAAGGAAAAAATCGACAAGATTTTCGAGCGCGTCAATGCCGGCTGATGGCTGGTCAACCCGTGAATGACTAATACGTGACCGACTATCAAGTGTTCCCCAGCGGCAGGCTTGGATTGTCGCTCTACTGTGGAAATTAACCATCATGTTGGGTGCAAACGTTAGCGAGGGCGGTGCCGATGTACTCGCGGAGTTAAAAGAACGCGCAGTGGCATTGGTCGAGCGCCTCGAAAACAGCGATTACCCCGGCGCCACCGAGATGATCCGACGGCTCAACGAGACCCGTGATCGCACTATTTATCACGAAGTCGGCAAGCTGACCCGCGGCCTGCACGAAGCCATTGTCAATTTTCAGATCGACGCGGGCGGCAGCGGCGGTTTCGACACCGAACAGATGTCGAAAATGGCCAACGCTCAGGAGCGCCTGGACTACGTGATTAATCTCACGCAGAAATCGGCCGATAAAACCATGGACATGGTCGAGCAGGGCATGCCGGTAGCGGCGGAGCTTGGCGAATCCGCGCGGTTATTGCAGGCGGACTGGCAGCGGCTGGCGCGGCGTGAAATGAACGCCGATGAATTTCGCAGCCTGTATACGCGTATCGATGAATTTCTGAGCAAGGCCGGCGCGGATTCGAGCAATCTCTCGGAAACCTTCAATTCGATTTTGCTGGCGCAGGATTTTCAGGATTTGTCGGGGCAGGTGATCAAGAAGGTCATCACCCTGGTGCAAGAGGTCGAGGCGCAGCTGGTCGCGCTGATGCGCATGGCCGGCCAGGTCGAAGAGTTGACCGGTATTTTTCGGGCACCGGATATTGCCGAAAAAATACTGCAGAAAGCCGGTGCGGATATTGCCGCGGAAGGCCCGCAGATCAAGGCTGGTCGCACCGATGTGGTTTCCGGTCAGGATCAGGTGGACGACCTGCTTTCCAGTCTTGGTTTTTGAGTATTTGTTTTTGAAGATGGCGGTGCGGAAGGGCTTCACGCACGCGGTCTGTGTTAACGAATAATTTGCCCAGCAACAGTTTCTTGGCGCGCTGGTTATTTTATTGCCGCTAATCGTTTATGTGGGAGTCGCACGGCATGAGTTTTGGTGAAGACGAAGAAATCCTGCAGGATTTTCTCGTTGAGGCGGGCGAGATTCTCGAACGTTTGTCGGAGCAGCTCGTCGATCTCGAGCAGCGCACCGACGATCGCGATCTGCTGAATTCGATTTTTCGCGGTTTCCATACCGTCAAAGGCGGCGCCGGCTTTTTGCAGCTGACGTCGCTGGTCGAATGCTGCCATATCACCGAAAACCTTTTCGACATGCTGCGCAACGGTCGTCTGCAAGTGACACCGGCGTTGATGGATGTAGTGTTGCAGGCGCTCGATTCCGTCAACGAAATGTTTGTTCAGGTCAAAGCCGGTGAAGATCCGACGGCAGCATCGCCGGCGCTGATTGCGCGCCTCGAAGCCTTCGTGAGTGGTCAGGCAGTCGCTGCAGAGCCGGTGATTGAAGCGGATCTACTCGAAGAAGAGGGGCTTGAGCCTGAGGCCATCGCCGTATCGGCCGGCAACGACGCCATCAGCGACGCCGAATTCGAGCAATTTCTCAACGCAGTCGCGCCCACCGACAACAACAGCAAGACCGACGAAATCAGCGAAGATGAATTCGAAGCGCTACTCGATCAATTGCAGGGCAAAAATAAACCCGCTGCACCTGCGATAACAGCCGCCGCTGCCAGCACCGACGAAATCAGCGAAGACGAATTCGAAGCGCTGCTCGATCAATTGCAGGGCAAAAATAAAAATGCTCCGATCGACAGTAAGCCGGCAGCACCGGTAGCCAGCAGCGCTGCACCAGCTCCGGCGGCCGGCGGCGAGATGATCGACGACAGCGAATTTGAAGCACTGCTCGATCAGCTGCACGGCAAAGGCAAAGGTCCGACTGAAGTGGGCGCGTTAGCCGCCGCGCCGACTGAGCCCGTCAAACCAGCTGCGCCTCCAGCGCCGCCGCCCGCCGCCGCAAAACCGAGCGCGCCGCCGGCGAAACCACCGGCACCCGTTCCCACTCCTGCGAAAGCCGTTGCGCCGGAGCGCGAAAAACCGCGCGAACCCAGCACCGAAAAAGACACCGCGGAAACCACGGTGCGCGTCGATACCCAGCGTCTCGACGACATCATGAATATGGTCGGCGAACTGGTGCTGGTGCGTAACCGGCTGGTGCGTCTTGGCGCCAAAAGCGGCAACGAAGATTTGGCCAAGGCGGTCAACAATCTCGATGTCGTCACTGCCGATTTGCAGAGCGCGGTGATGAAAACGCGGATGCAGCCGATCAAGAAAGTATTCGGCCGCTTCCCGCGCGTGGTGCGCGATCTCGCGCGCAGCCTGAATAAAGAAGTGCTGCTGGAACTGCAGGGCGAAGAGACCGATCTCGACAAAAACCTGGTCGAGGCGCTGGCCGATCCGCTGGTGCATCTGGTGCGCAATGCGGTCGATCACGGCATCGAAAGCCCGGCCAAACGCGAAGGTGCGGGCAAACCGCGTGCGGGCAAGATCGTGCTGGCTGCGGTGCAGGAAGGCGATCACATCCTGCTGTCGATCACCGACGATGGCGCCGGCATGGACCCGGAAATCCTGCGCCAGAAAGTCGTGGAAAAAGGCCTGATGGATACGGAGCAAGCCGCGCGCCTGAACGACACCGAATGCTTCAACCTGATTTTCCTGCCGGGTTTCTCGACCAAGACCGAAATTTCCGATGTGTCCGGTCGCGGCGTCGGCATGGACGTCGTGAAAACCACGATTTCGCAGCTCAACGGATCGGTGCAGATCGTCTCGACGATGGGCAAAGGCACGCGCCTCATCATCAAGGTACCGTTGACGCTGGCGATCATGCCGACGCTGATGGTGATGCTCGGCCGCCAGACCTTTGCGCTGCCGCTCGCCAGCGTCAACGAAATTTTCCACATGGACATGAAACGCACCAACGTCGTCGACGGCCGCGAAGTGGTGACGGTGCGCGACAAGGCGATCCCGCTGTTCTACCTGAAAGACTGGCTGGTGCAGGACGGCAGCTACGGCGAGCGTCCCGAATTCGCGCACGTCGTCATCGTCACCGTCGGCACGCAGCGCGTCGGTTTCGTCGTC